>CAUYTW010000124.1 GCA_963575715.1 Gammaproteobacteria bacterium
AGAATCTATGTAGATGGATTCTGCGACTCCGCTTCGCTTCGCGCAGAATGACTTCTTATTTTTCAACTGCGTAACTCCTATAACGTTTGGCAGCATAAATCTATCGGATACCAATTATGACGATGGCAATTGATTTCGGTACTTGCAACACGGTTTTGGCGCGCTGGAATGCAGCGACTCGCCGGGTCGAAACCCCGCGACTTGATGGCATGACTAAAATCTACCATTACCTTCCGCCCGGAGCGACGGAGGAGCGTGAATCTGCTGTGATCCCTACGTTGATTCATTATGGCGATGGCAATACCCTATATGCTGGTTCCCAGGTGGAAAATGCCGGTTTAATCAATCATCGTGGAACATTCCGTTGGCTCAAGCTTGACCTTCTTAAAGGCAATAATCGCGCCCGCAGGATCAACGGCGAGTTAATCACGCCGCGTCAAGCGGGTGATGATCTAGTAGGTCAGGTGTTGCTTGCTTCCGGCTGCCAGGCAGACGAGGATCTAGTGATTACAGTACCAGTGGAAGCCTACGATTCCTACGTTGATTGGCTTCAGGCTGCCGTGCAGCAGAATTTTCAGGGCACGGTGAGGATGCTTGATGAAGCCACCGCCTGCATTCTGGGATACGACACCCATATCCGTGAAGGGCAGGTATATGTGGTGTTCGACTTCGGCGGCGGCACGCTGGATGTGTCGGTGGTCAAGACCCTGGACTTGAGCGGTGGTGATACGCGCCAATGTCAGGTGTTGGGGCGTGCTGGCGAAGAAATCGGCGGTTCGCTGGTCGATCAATGGCTACTGCGCGAACTTCAGCGGATCGAACGTCTGAGCGACCAAGATTTAGCCGATGTTGGCACGGCGCTGCTCCAGGGCGTCGAGGAGGCCAAGATCCGCTTGTCCAGTGGCGAGGATACCGTCGAAGTCACGCAGTTCAACGACCTCAGCGCCCGGCTGATCACTCACACTTTCAGCGCGAATAACCTCCGTCGTCTACTGGAAAGGCATCAGGAAGCCCTCGGAGGACGCGGTTTGTATCAATTAATCGCGCTCACCGTAGAACGCGCCCTGGAAATGGCGCAGGCGAAATACAACACGAAAAAATCGGAAGTCCGGGGAGTATTTATGGCAGGTGGTTCAAGCCTGTTGCTGGGAGTGGCAGAAATGCTGCGCAATCTTTTTCCCGGTTGCGCGGTGCATTGCGAGGACCCCTTTGAAGCCATTGCTCGTGGTGCCTGTCGCTACGCCGGCGAGGATATCAGTCTGGCGTTGATCCATGATTATTGCCTGCAAAGTTGGAACCGTGAACGCAAGGATTATGAACTCGTTCCTGTGGCACCCAAAGGGACACGCTACCCCACAGAAAAACCAACCACGGCGAAATACCTTAACGCGGCCTGCGACGGCACGACCCGATTGGGAATGGTGGTTATTGAACGTTCCGCGATGGTGCGGCCCGAAATCGTTTATGAAATGGACGGCGGCCAATTAAAGGTGGTTAAAGCCCTGCGTCGGAATGACATTAATTTGCGTGAATTAAATCCCGCTGATCGTGAATTCATTCATGCCGACCCACCATGTACGGTGGGTTCACGTCGTTTTGTTGCCGGTTTCGGCGTGGATGCAAATAAACGTTTGACCTTGTCTTTGAAGGATCTAGAGCCAGGTAATCGCTCCTATGTACAATTAAGCAGCGGTGAACGCCTGCCGCTGCCGGTCAGAGATTTGCCATTTGTAAAATTGTAAATTACTGTCTTGCTTCAAAATTTATATATAAACATACTTATTTGATGAAGCAACAAAAACCATGATCGGACCTAAACGCGCGCGCGCGGCATGGGGCGCATGGCGCAAGGCGGAAAATTTGCGTGCGCAAGGACGTTATCGACCAGCAAGCCGTCGTCTATATGCTCAAGCCTTGCGGCTGTTGCCACTGCCTTGGCTGTTGCTGCGTTACTGTGCCTTTCTCCGGGATCTGGGGCGACCTTTCCCGGCGCGCTGGGTAGATCGATTGTTACGCGACTTACGTTTTTTGCCTACCTCTGGTCGCAAGCTGGCGCTGGCGGCGTTGGCTGAAGTGGCACCAAGCCGCACCGCGACCTTGCCACGTCGCTGGTTAAAAGCTGCGGCCAGCATTCCGGGGGTCGCGGCCTTGCTCCCCAATGATGACTCGGCGGCGAATTTGGCACGATGGCAGCAACACTATCGCACCATCTTTTGTAACGTGGTGAGTCAAGCGGCTATGGAAAGCGGAATCTGTGTCGTTGGTAATGGTGCCTCTTTACGTGGTTTTAGCCTCGGTGCCGCGATTGACGCCAACGCGTTGGTGATTCGTTTCAATCGCTGTTTTGGGCCGGACGCGGCCATTGAAGATATCGGCCAACGTATCAATGTGTGGGTGGTCGCACCCGGCTATCGTGGTCCAGCAACTACCGCTGCATGGACGGTGATGACTGGCCCTGACATGTTGTACCGGCTGCACAACTGGCAGGCGGTCGCCACCGTTGCCGCTGCTGGCTCTCCGGTATTGACGGTACCGTTACCGGTATGGCGTTTACTGGTGCGTCAATTAAATGCACCACCGAGTTCTGGCGTGTTATTGTTGGCTTGGTTAAATTGGTTGTTAGGAAGCTGGCGAGGAATTTCATTTGTTGGTATCGCCTGTGGCCTGGATTTCGCCGGTCGCTATCACGTCGGTTTATCCGCTCATGTTCCCGTGGTACGGCATGATTGGGACGCTGAACAACGGCTGGTTGAAAGTTGGATTGCGCAAGGTCTGCGGCGGTTGTCACCGCTTGAGCACTATAGCCGTATCGAAAATAATTGATTCTGATTCAATTAACGGAGGAATTATGACGCAAGGTGTTATGTGGACGGGTTTTAATTTATTTATTCTGAGTTTGCTGGTTCTAGATTTGAAAGTGTTCAATCGAAACAGTCATATAGTTTCCATCAAGGAAGCCTTGGGCTGGAGTGCTTTCTGGATTATTTTGTCGCTTTTATTCAATCTAGGTGTTTACCATTTCTCTGGAACAAAACCGGCAATTGACTTTCTGGCTGGTTATTTGTTGGAAAAATCACTCAGTGTTGATAATCTTTTCGTTTTTATTCTACTTTTTTCCTATTTTAAGGTTCCGGCAAGTTATCAACATAAAGTTTTATTTTGGGGCATTATTGGTGCCTTGATTATGAGGGCACTTTTTATTTTTGGAGGAATCGCACTTATTTCCCGTTTTCATTGGCTTATTTATTTATTCGGCTTGTTTCTAGTATATACTGGAGTCAAGCTATCTCTTGACAAGGACGAAGAAATACATCCAGAAAACAATCCCATCTTGAAATTATTTCGGCGTTGGATGCCCATTACGGAAAATTATGAGAATGACAGCTTTTTTGTGCGCCGTGCTGGGAAATTGATGGCTACGCCATTATTCGTAGTGGTGTTGGTAGTAGAAAGCACTGATGTCATGTTTGCTGTTGATTCCATTCCTGCAATTTTCGCCGTCACGCTGGATCCGTTTATTGTTTATACTTCCAACGTATTCGCCATCTTGGGATTACGAGCACTTTATTTTGCGCTTGCGGGAATGATGAAAATGTTCACCTATCTAAATTATGGGTTGTCGGTGATTTTGGTATTTATCGGGATTAAGATGCTCTTGAGTGAATATCTGCATATTTCCACCCTTTGGGCGCTGGGAATAATCGCCATCATTTTGCTGGTATCCATTCTGGCTTCCGTCATTAAAGACCATTCAGCGTCAACATAGAAAAAGTAAATCACCCCACGGCTAAAGCCGGGGGCTTTAATGGAATAAAGCCTGGTTTAC
>CAUYTW010000125.1 GCA_963575715.1 Gammaproteobacteria bacterium
TCTGATGTAACTGACTGAAAATTTTGAACCTATTTTTCAACTGCGTAACTCCTAAGGAGTGTTGGCTATCGCAAAAAAATTTTGCATATTTGAAAAATTAACACTCAGAGATTGACATTCAAATAGAGAATCCCTTTTTGGACAATAATGCCTTGATGCGTTGAATTTCAGTCAGGGCCGCTACTTTTTCTCGCAGAGCCTGATTTTAAGCCAGGCTTTATAGTATGCCTTTACTGTTTAAATATTTACCCAAGGCTCGATCAGTCATCATAATATGATTGACTAGCCAGTCTCTCAAAAAATTCATCATGCCTACCGGCATAACTCTCCCTTGTGCAAATTGATCCTTTTTCTCCATAACCAGAACCACTAAGTCTCGATGATTTTTGATATGATTTGCCTTATCAACGTAGTGGTGTCGATCCATCAAGTCCTCCTCATAACGGAAATGGTTCGCAACGTATTCAGTCAAATCATCCAGTATTCTACCTATAACATCTTTACCTGATCCTTCCAGCATCGCCTGGTTCAGACGGTTAGCCATTTCCAACAATCGACGGTGTTGCTTATCAATTTCAGCTACACCTGTTGAAAGTGTATTATCCCAAACCAACAGCGAGCGTACAGGTTCTTTGTTTTTGACATGACTTACATTCACTACATCAAATACCCGCACTAAGGCATTGAGGTTTTCTACAGATTGTTCCAGACGTTGGGAAGTTTCGGTAGCGTCTTGAATGATGGTATTGGTACGAATTGATAAATCAATCATATGATCTACCCGCTGAACCACTTCCTCAGCCTGAGTCAATTGTGAGGATAGAGTATTGGAAAGATTCATGATCTGATGTTGGGCGTTACCGGATTCACTCTTGATTGTTTCTAGCAGTTGAGCTGTATCCCGAACCTGTTCGCTCCCTTCGGCAAGTTCAGGACCTACCGCATCCAATCGATCTACTGAGTGCTGGGTATCCTCTTGGATGGTTTTAATCATCTGTGTGATGTCTGCAGTGGCGTCACCAGTGCGCTTGGCGAGATGACGAACTTCATCGGCCACCACGGCAAAACCTCGGCCTTGCTCGCCAGCTCGAGCCGCCTCAATCGCAGCATTGAGAGCAAGTAGGTTCGTTTGGTCGGCGATACTGCGAATAATGTTAGCGATACCGCCAATCTGCGCGGAACTTGACTTCAGGTGTTTCACATCTTGAGAAGATCTAGTCATCGACTCTGCAATGCGCTGTATTCCTTGCACTACCTCTTGGGCCTTCGTCGCACCCTGCACCGATAGCATTGCCACATGATCCGAGCTGGCTCGGGTTTCACGGGCCAATTCCACCACCAAAAGCCCATGATCTTTCACACCATGAATCGCCTTCTGTACCGCTTCGTTAGAGTGTGATTGCATCTTTATACTCACCTCCATTTGAGTGGCCTCAGCCATCAGCTTACTGACGTTGGAGGCAATTTCCTCCGAATTGAGGATGATCCCCTGAACAACCTTTAAAAGTTGTTGGCGCATACTCTCCATTTCATGCATGAAACTATCACGGTCTCCATCCCGAAGGGGAATGGCTGTATTTAAATGGCCCGCTGCCACCTCTTTGGCTAGTAAGCGAGCTGTTTCCAATGATCCTCCCAGTCGGAGTGTCAGATATCGGCTGACCCACCATATCAATCTGGTGTAAATAGCAAGTATCATCAAAATTACCACCAGCAAACGCCATGCTTCTTTCCAAAAAATAGTCTCGACATCATCGATATAGATACCCGAACCTATCACCCAATTCCAACCTTTTAGGCCCTTGACAAAGCTTACTTTGGGAAACAGAACATCGGTTGTGCCTCCGCCAGCCAGAGGTTTTGGCCAGACATAGGCCACATAACCCTCTCCAGCCTCTCTCACTACCTGGCACATCGCCACAAAGAGATTCATATGACCGCCAAGATCCTGGATCGGACCTTCCGCACCCATCTGCATTTCAACAGCACGATTGAATTTCTCAGCATTCAGTATTTGGCCGTCAAGGGCAGAAATCGTGGGATGCATAATCATCCGTGGGTAAGGAGTACCTTGATCGTTGATCCAAAAATACTCAGTGCGGTCGTATCGGAGTGCGTGTATTTCCGCAATGGCGGCAGCTTTGGCCTGTGATTCCGTTAACTCGCCCTTAGCCTGCAGTTCTTGATAGTAGGTTAGAATCGAATGGGTATTCTCCACGAGGTGACGAGTCTTAATCTTTTTATCTTGGAGTAGGGAACTCTTTAAGGCCAGTAGAGCAAGCACGGCAACCAGCATCATTCCAGCAAGGGCAACCACGGGCAAGAGTCGTAAGGCCGTAACTATATCAACACGGATTCTCATCCAAATTCGGCGCTGACACCCCAGGATTGAGCCATGGAGAGGAAGCGCCGTCCTCCTGTTTTTGCTTAAAGTTGAAGTTGCCGGTCTTTCTCGGCTGTCAGCCTTTACGGGTCTGGTAACACGAGTCTTGCGACTCAGCTCCCATCGCCAAAGTAGCAACGCAGCTTCAGTTCTATGTTCTGGAACCTTGCGACAAACCGTTTCGTCCTACCCCTAAGGTTGTCTGCACCTGCCGCTTTCAGAGCTACGAACTGCCTGTCTGCCGACAGGCAGGAGGAAGCATTCGTAGGTGAGTCTTGTACTTCGTTGCAACGTAGCCACGATGTTTTGTGGCTCAGGCTGGTAAACCAGGCTTTATTCATAGAGCCATCCGGCTTTAGCCGTGGGGTGATTTACCAAGAGGCTATGGCGCAAATTACCATTAATCCAGAGGCTGAGGCTGTGGCGCAAATTGCCATTGATATCCCCAGAATCCGAGTACCACCAGCAACAATAATATTCCTAGCACCAAGTATGGGCGTGAAATGCCATCGGTTGATTGACCACGCTTGAAGCCGGTAATCATGGAGATGGTTAAATTTTCACCATGCGCACGGCTACCTGTAACCACACCGAGAATATGCAAGCCAATTAAACTCAACATGACATTAGCTATTATCTCGTGAATATCTTCCCACCATTCACTGCCTTCTGGGCTGTTATAGAGAAACCAACCGGTAGTTACCGTCATTAGTGTCAATCCCAATAGCCCAAGAATGGAAAGCGCGCCCGCCGGGTTGTGACCGACATGGTGTTCAGGTTGACCACTAAACAGTGAGCATAAGTAGCGCGTAACGACGGCTGGCCCTTTCACAAAGTTGCTAAAGCGTGCGTAATGAGTACCGACTAATCCCCAAATAAGACGAAAACACACTAATCCACCCATGGTATAACCGGCAGTGATATGTGCTAATCGCCAATATTCACTTTCAGCCGTTACATAGGCCACAACAAAACTTAGTACCATCATCCAGTGGAATACTCGAACCGGGACATCCCAAACAAGAATAGCGGAGGCTGGTTCTTGTTGAAGTCCGTCCCGAATGCTGATTACCTGCTTTTCTGAATCTTCTTTACAGAACTGCATTTCCTCTCTCCTAATGGTAGAGTGACGTCCGCCAAATCGCCAAGCACCGACGGTGCGGACAACTAAAATTTGTCGCCAATTCCTTGGATCTACTTGATAGTTTACTGTCATTCTGCGTAAAACGAAGCGGAGTCGCAGAATCTATGTAAATGGATCTGCGACTCCGCTTCGCTAAATTAATTTACGGTAAAACTCTTGGTCAATTGATTATTACTTTCATTTAATTCA
>CAUYTW010000126.1 GCA_963575715.1 Gammaproteobacteria bacterium
TCAAATATAATAGTAATTGACTAGTATAAGTGGAGGGAGAATACTAAGGTATGATTTTACATGATAAAACATTTGAAAAATTTGGTTACCATCCTAATACACTAAACAAATATTCTAAAAAGTTAGTAATATGTACTTGTGATGTTTGTGATACGGAGATAACTAAGACTAGAGAATCAATAGGCCTTCGTATTGCTTGTAAGAATGCTGAGTGTGTGAAGGAGAATACAAAAAGAACTTGTTTAGAAAAGTATGGGACTACCTCACCTTGCACTGCTCCAGAGGTTATAAAAAAAGCAAAGCAAACTAATTTAAAGAAGTATGGGGTGGAAAATCCTTTTGGTAATAAAGATATACAAAATAAGATAAAGAAGACTAACTTACAGAAATATGGTGTAGAAAATGCTGGTGGGAGTAAAGAAGTAATAGAGATAATAAAACAAGCTAATCTAAAGAAATATGGTGTTGAGTGGTCTTTTCAAGCAGAAGAAGTTAAAGCCAATATTAAAAAAACTATGCTTAAAAGATATGGGGTAGAGAATCCTAATAAATCAAAGAAAATTAGACGTAAAACTGAAAAAACTAATTTAAAGAGATATGGGGTAACTACTGTGTTGGTCTTACCTTCAAGTAGGAAAAGAATGCTAGAAGTTAACCTAGCTAAGTATGGTACGGCTTATCCTGCCACTAAAATACATCGAATTGAAAAAGAGGTGCAGCAGTGGTTAAAAACAGAAGGATTTGAGTTTATGCCTGACTATACTTTATGCCATCCTAAAGAAATAGACCTAGTTAACCATGATTTAAAGTTAGGTATAGAATATTGCGGTCTACACTGGCATAATGAAAAGTCTCCTCAAGTTAGGCCTAAAACGTACCACTATGATAAGATGAAACAATGTAATGAAAAGGGGTACAAGCTTATTACTGTATTTGAAGATGAATGGTTGGAAAGGGAAGTGCAATGTAAGAACTTATTAAAACTATTCTTATTAAAGAGGGAAGTAGGAGAGATCAGAACCATAGCTAAAGAAGAGGCAGTTAAATTTGTTAATACTTATGATCTCAAAGGTGTAAGTAGCAGAGATTTTCATTGGTTTGGTATATATAAAGATGAGTTAGTTGGAGTAGTATCAGTAACTCGTAGGAAATCTACTATATTCCTTAGATTTACTATTAAAGCAGGGTATACAGTAGATAAGTTAGACACTATAGTTAATTGGGCTAAAGATAGATACATAATAAAAACTAGAGAAGATAATAGGTGGCCTTTAGTGTGTAGCAACCTATTTATATTATAGAAAGAATACCCTCCTTCTTATAGCTATGTTAGCACTAAAGGATATAGAGGAAGGTTCAATAAACAAGATAAAGAAAAGACATTAGCTAAGATATGGGACTGTGGAAGTAAGGTATATCGAGTTGCAATTTAACTTCTTACAGTTTAGACTATATTTAATGACTCCAGAGCATTATAGCGTTTATGTAGTTAAGTTGAAGGAAGAAGCGTTAAAGAGAAAGAAACTCCTTAAACTCAATCCAAATAGAGATCCAGCCAAACCTATTCTATATGTAGGTTCGACTGGCCTGCCTCCTGAAGTTAGATTTGCCAAGCATAAAGCTGGTCTAAAGGCTAATATGTTTGTAAAAAACTATGGAGAGAAGCTATTACCTGAATTAACTAAAGACTATAATAACATGCCTTTCCAACAAGCCGAAGATGAAGAGACTAACCTAGCTAATAAGTTGAGACTAGAAGGTTACACTGTATTAGGTGGAACACAAGCTAGAGAGAAGAAGGCATATATAGATGAAGAACTACCCCTTAAAGAACATCAAAAGAGAGTAGTAAGAAAGATGCAAGACCCTACTTTATCTGGTCTAGTAGTAGCGCATAACGTAGGGACTGGAAAGAGCTTGTCAGGTATTGCAGCAGCTAAAGCACTAGGTATGCCTACTAATGTTATAGTTCCAGCTGCTTTACAAGAGAATTACAATAAAGAGTTCAGAAAGTGGCTTGGAAGAGTACCTAGAAATGTTAATGTAGTTAGTCAACAAAGGTTAGCTAACAGTAATCTAGATACTAAGATGTTACCAAATTCTCTAGATATTATAGATGAATCTCAGGCAGCTAGGAATCCAGACTCTAATTTACTTAATGCTCTTACTCGGTCTAAGGCTAAAAAGAGAATGTTGTTATCTGGAACTCCGCTAGTAAATGGTCCGCATAATCTAGGAACATTGGTAAATCTAGCCGCCAATAAACCATTACTTCCTACAGATAAAACAGAATTTGCTAAACAATATATACAAGAAAATCAAGTTGAGCCTTCTTTCTTTGGTAAGTTAATGGGAGTCGCACCTGGTATTGACTATGAGCTTAAGAATAGAAGGAAGCTTAAAAAGATACTAGATAGATATGTAGATTATCAGCCTAGTATTACAGAAGGGTATCCTACAGTTAATTATAGCGATGTTAAAGTTCCTATGGGTGACCATCAGATGAACCTATATAAAACTATGTTAGGAGCGGCACCTTGGCACGTAAGATATAGAATTCGCCATAATCTACCTCCGCAAAAAGGTGGGTTGGACTCTATGAAAGCTTTCTTAACTGGACCTAGACAAGCTTCTAATTCTAATTATGGTTTTACTACTAAGTCAGATGAACTAGAAGCGCCTAAAATAGATGCTGCTTTTAACTTCTTTAAAGACCAGTTAGCTAAAGATCCTAATTATAAAGCAGTAGTATATAATAACTTCATTCAAGGAGGTATAGATCCTTATAAGAAGAGATTAGAAGAGGCTAAGATACCTTATGGAGAATTTAGTGGTAGGGTAAGTCCTAGAGAAAGAGAGCAAGCGGTTAGAGACTATAACTTAGGGAAACTTAAAGCTTTATTGATAACACAGGCGGGAAGTGAAGGTATTGACCTTAAAAAAACTTTTTTAACCCAAGTTTTGACCCCCCATTTCCAAAATGCTCGTATCCAACAGGTTATAGGAAGAGGAGCTAGATATAAAAGTCACGAAGGTCTCCCACCTGATAAGCAAAAGATGCTAGTACAACGATACTTTGCTACACCCCAACGTACTTTCATGGATAAGCTAATGGGTAGAAAAGACATTAAAGGTGTAGATGAATACATTTATAACTTAGCTAATCAGAAGGATAAAATTAACCGAGAGATAATTGACTTGATGAATCCTGAGCAGAAACAGCAGTGGTACCAAAACTTCTAGTAGCTAATTGTAAGTTTTCATATATCTTTTTAACTTTAGCCAAAAATACTTCTTTAGCCGTAGCTCTTTTAGCAACATTACACCATTTGCAACAAGGAACACAATTTTCTAATATGTATCCTTTATCATTATCTACTCTATCTATTCCGTTATAGATAAACCCCTTTTGGTCTTCTCTAGTACATCTTTCTTGACTAGGTTCTCTATTACAGTAATAGCATCTGTTACTAGTAATTTCTTTGAATTGCTCTTTTGTTATAGTAAAGGCTAATTCTCTCCCTTTTGCTGACTTCGTATACTCTCTATAAACTCTATTAAATCCTGCTAATTTGAAATCTTTGCATTTTATCTTACTATTAACCTCACTTGATCTAATCTTCTGTAAACAACTACAACTTTTAGTATAACCTCTTAAAAAACTTTTTTAACCCAAGTTTTGACCCCCCATTTCCAAAATGCTCGTATCCA
>CAUYTW010000127.1 GCA_963575715.1 Gammaproteobacteria bacterium
CTGCTGCCCATTTCAAGGTCACCTGGCCGTTGCCTTTAACCGCGCTAATTGTGGGAGCCGTTGTTGGCGCAACGGTATATGTCCGAGTGGATAGCGCGATTACCATGTTGCCCTGACGAGATACTTGTAAATGTTTTTACAAAGCAGATAAAATTAGAAAATTACTGGCTAGGTAGCTCAGTTGGTAGAGCAGATGACTGAAAATCATCGTGTCGGTGGTTCAATTCCGCCCCTGGCCATATTATAAATTTTATTTATTTAATACACCGTAAAACCCCAGCCTTCAAAACCCATCGGAATCCGCCTCTAATGCGTGGGAGCACTCCTTCTCTGGCGTGCTCCCACGCATTGCCGCTCGGTTCGCCATTCATCGGACGCCCGCATTCCGGTAACGCCACCGGCGCTAAGTTGGTGTCGTCCTCCTCGCGCATTACTTCCGTGGCCCTCCCGCCCGTAGCTAACGCTAAAATATCCCGGGCCGCGTTGATATCCCGGTCATGAATGACGCCACAATTCGGACAAGTCCGTTCACGAATCGACAGCGCCATTACATCCATTAAGTGGCCACATTCCGAACAAACCTTACTAATGCCCAAATCAATTCCGATTCCGTGCCCGGTTTCCGGCAGCCTTGCAATTTCTTTCACACACATAAAAGATAACGTAAGTTGCCACCTATGATGACAGATTAACCATTCGTTAAGTGACTTAATATCTAGAAAAATCTAAATTATGCTGCGAATTGAGAGCTGTGAGCTAAAGAGCATCTTTTACAACTGTAGGAGTTTCGCAGTTGAACTTGTCGCTCTATAAAAGGATTAAGTTTTTTCTGTCATTCTGCGCGGAGGTCGCGTTAGCGACCGGAGTCGCAGAATCTATGTGTAGTATGCAGATGGATTCTGCGACTCCGCTTCGCTGCGCGCAGAATGACTTCCTATTTTTCAACTGCGTAACTCCTAAACTGATTGAAAATATTTAACCTATTTTTTCAACTGCGTAATTCTTACCACCATTGGATAGCAATGCCTAATTTAGATCAGACGTGTTTGCTTATCCGCCAGGGTATTGGCTGGCGCTTTGATAATAGCTACATCCGCTTGCCAAACCGTTTTTTCTCACTTATCGCGCCTACACCAGTAACAGCACCACAAATCGTACTTTTGAATTACGCATTGGCGGAAGCTTTGGGGTTAGATCCGCACAAGCTATCTAAGGCTGAGGCTGCGGCGCTGTTCTCGGGTAACATTTTACCCGACGGCGCTGAACCATTGGCGCAGGCCTACGCTGGGCATCAATATGGTCACTTAACAATGCTAGGTGATGGGCGAGCTATCTTGCTAGGTGAACATGTGACGCCTGCTGGGCAACGTGTGGATATTCAACTCAAGGGTTCCGGCCCAACGCCATTTTCTCGACGCGGTGATGGGCGCGCCGCACTCGGCCCGATGTTACGCGAGTACATCATCAGCGAGGCGATGCAAGCATTGGGTATTCCCACCACGCGCAGTTTGGCCGTGGTGACAACTGGAGAACGAGTGATACGTGAGTCGCTGTTGCCTGGTGCGGTGCTTACTCGCGTTGCCGCAAGTCACATTCGCATCGGCACTTTTGAGTACTTCGCCATGCGCGGAGATTGGGATGGATTGCAGGCGCTGGTCACCTACACGTTACGTCGCCACGACTCCGATCTCGATCCAGAAGATAAACCGGCGCTGATGCTGCTCAATCGGGTCGTGGAACGACAAGCAGCGTTGATCTCACAATGGATGCTGGTCGGATTTATTCACGGAGTCATGAACACAGACAATATATCGATTGTCGGTGAGACCATTGATTATGGCCCTTGCGCCTTTATGGATAACTACGATCCATCAACGGTGTTCAGTTCCATTGACCACAGTGGACGTTATGCTTACGGCAACCAGCCAAAGATTGCCCACTGGAATCTTGCACGCTTTGCTGAAGCACTCTTGCCGCTTCTGAGCACGAACGAGAGTCAGGCTATTACTTATGCCGAGTCCGCACTAGATCGCTATCCAGCTCTATACCAAGCGGCCTGGCTAGACGGTATGAGAAAAAAACTGGGCCTATACAACCAAGAATCTGAAGATGATGCGCTTATCAATTCACTATTAGACTGGATGCGGCAACACAAGGCGGATTATACCAATACTTTCCGCGCATTGGCGTCTGTAGTGCCGCCAATGAGTGAAATCTATGAGGACAGGGCATTCAACGAATGGTGCGCAGACTGGCATGCGCGCCGGTCGCATCAGCAGATATCAGATGATAGTTGTCGTGCTCTGATGCGGGCAAGCAATCCCGACATTATTCCACGTAATCACCAAGTTGAACGGGCACTTGTTACCGCTGCCCAAGGGGATTTCGCGGCTGTGAATCGTTTGGTTGCAGCGCTGGCAAATCCCTATGATGAAATACCAGAGCACTTGGAATATCGCAGTCCACCGAGCCAGCAAGAACGAGTCAGTGAGACTTTTTGCGGAACTTGACTGACACTCCCGCCCAACGGTTAAGGTGAGACTTGCCGAATCGGTTCAAGTCTTGTTGATGTAGCCGCATTTATCTCACAATCTCGCACAATTGGTTAAAGCGCATCTAATGGACTTCGCACGCCTTTGCCGCCCCGATTCAAAACATGCGTATAAATCATCGTTGTAGAAACATCTGAATGACCTAATAATTCCTGCACAGTGCGAATGTCATAACCAAATTCCAATAAATGCGTTGCAAAACTATGTCGTAAAGCATGACAATTCACCAATTTCGTCAACTGCGCTGTCATCGCTGCTTCTCTAATAGCCTTTTGTAAATTAGTTTCGTGCAAATGGTGACGGCGTACCGATCCTCCCCGTGGATCTACCGAAAGTTTTCCACTCGGAAAAGCATATTGCCATCCCCATTCTTTGGATGCGTTCGGATATTTTTCTGCCAAAGCAAATGGCAAATACACCTCACCATAACCGTGTTGTAAATCCTGATCATGCATTGTTTTTATACGCTCCAAATGCGTTTGCAATGGCGCGATTAATTTTTCTGGTAATGGCACGACGCGATCCTTTTTTCCTTTTCCATCCCGCACCGTGATCTGACGATACTCAAAATCAATATCCTTTACCCGCAACCGCAGGCATTCCATTAACCGTATTCCAGTACCATAAAGCAACGACGCCATCAAATGATAAATCCCATCCATTTTTTCTAATAATCGTGTTACTTCGGATCGTGTTAATACCACGGGCAAATATTTTTGACGTTTTGCTCTTTGAAAATTTCCCATATCGCCAAGCGGTTTACCCAATACATTCTCGTATAAAAATACCAAGGCATTGAGTGCTTGATTCTGCGTACTGGCCGATACGTTTCTTTTTAAGACCAAGGTTTCGAGAAAAGAAACGACCTCTGCAATACCGGTGCTGTTTAGATCGCGATTTTTAATGAACGTTAAATAGCGTTCTACCCAAGTGCGATATGCACCCTCAGTACGAATTGAATAATTTCGCTGATGAATAACAGTGATGAGTTTTTCGATAATTTCGGATGCGGGCTTTACGTTAGTATTTTCTGAATCGTCAGACATTAATTCAGCAGCGGATGAGAATAGTGCAGATCTCACTGATTGAATAACAGTGATGAGTTTTTCGATAATTTCGGATGCGGGCTTTACGTTAGTAT
>CAUYTW010000128.1 GCA_963575715.1 Gammaproteobacteria bacterium
AGATTTTTTTAGTTATTTAACCTGTTGAATAATCAACGTATGGATGGTATCGTGCCAGCCATACTTGGCTAGAGGCGGTTGAATTTCCTATCCATTTATTTAGATTTTTTTGTCGTCTGTCGCTGGTAATACTTTAAATTCCACTTCTAAACCGATAGTTATTTTTTTAATAATTTCTTCTGTTGTGTTTACTCGAAAGTAAATTGATTTGTTACCGTCAAATTTAATAAATCCGTCTGCACCTTTTTCGTCATTGTGTAAAATCCTATCAATCTTACCCGTTTGTCTTTGGGTAGTATTTTGTCTCGGTGCATTCTGTTGCTGATTAAAACTACTCCAATAATTTTTTAGTTCCTTTTTTAAATCAGGCAATTTCTCTATTGCAATTTGCTCAAAAGAAAATTGACTTAGTGCTACTGAAATTGAATTTGGAACATTCCATTCTTCTTGGATTCTCAATAGTTTTGATAATGAGTAATGTTTAAAGGATAATTCCTTTTCTTGTTTTAAAGCCAACAGTTCAGCAATTAAAAGAATTAATCCAACTTTATATTCAAGGTCACAAAAATTATTAATTGCACTTATTGCGAATTTAAAAGCCTGTTCATTATCTCCATTTTCTTTATAAATCTGAGCAACTTCATTTTGAATAAACCATTCCTTTTTTCGTCTAAGAATTAAAAGTAATTCATTAAGTGCGTCAGCAGAATTACCAAGATGTTTTTTTGATAATGCAATCCTTCTTGCAAACCAAACTTCATTTGAATAGTGGAACTTTTCAAATGATTCAAGAGCAATCTTTGATAATTCAAAGCATTCCTGATAATGTTGCGTTTCAAAAAGTGCTTTTGTTTTTACCGCAAACCAATCTTCTTTGCTTGATGCAAGTTCCATTGGTTTCTTTTCTCCTTTTCGTTCAACTTCAATGGTTCTGCATTCCGTGTCAAGTGAATCCGCAGAAACTAAATCACAAAACCTATTTACAACAGTCCAATTTACAGAAGGTTTGTCTTTGAATTTTTTAAGTAAATATGAAAAGTTCTTAGGGTCTAATACCACATGGTGTTGTTCAATGAAAGTAAAAATAACATCGTAATGATTTGTTTCAATTAAAGCCGAAATCATCTCATAAACAATGAATTTATTTAATCCAATTTGCTCTGGAGTAAATTCATTTTTGGAATCTTTAAAATATTTTAATGTCTCAGCAAATTTTTTTTCTTTGTTGAGTTTAGATATAGCTTGACTAAAGTCGAATAATGAAGCCATATTTATTCTTTGTTATTTAGGATTGAATTAATTTCTTCGATTAAACCTGTTGTTCGATTTTGAATTATCTCATATCTCCCAAATCTTCCTTGTCCGTTGTAATGGAATTTATAAGTTGCTGTTAAACCATTTTTTTTAAATACATAAATTTCGTGATACTGTTTATGTTCTATATCGCTAATCACAAAACCGTTTTCTGTCATTTTTAAAATTATGTTTTCATAAAATTCTTTCAAATAGGGCTTTTCAAATTCAAAAGTTTTTTCGCTTACTGATTCCGCTGTTGTTTCTTCGGATAAAATAATAGCCTTGTTTTCAAGTTGTGTTATTGCTGAATAAATTGAATCACAAAGTGTAGTTGTATTTGTTGGTTTTTCAATACTTGTGATTTTATTTTGATTGTTGAAATGTATTTTAAAAACTACATTTTCAATTCCTTGTGAGAATGTGTAATGCTCCAAATAACTTGTATGTTTGATTGTGTTAATCTTCAAGTTCGCATCTTTTAGAATGTCATTTACTGCAAGAAATATGTTTCTTAAAAAAGGCGTTTCGCTTGGAAGGTCAAATGGTATTTCCATTTCTAATATTTCATCACTTAAAATAAGTATGTCTTGTCGGGGTGCAATGTTTTCAATCCTTGGCGGTTGAAGATTACTTCCAATTTTAAAATGTGGTTCATCAATTGAAAACAGATTTTCTTTCGCTCTTGTGATTCCTGTGTAAAGCCAACGGAAATAACTTGAATTGAAATAACCCATAGTCGTTTTGCAATTTAGAAAAGTATTTTTCCATTCTCCGCCTTGTGCTTTATGACAAGTTACTGCATAACCAAATTTTATTCTTAAAGCATTGAAGTAAGGGTCTGCTCTCAAAGCATCTTTAAATTCTTTTGTACCTGCTTTCAAAGTACTGTTACGAATTTTAAAATCAATGTAAATAGCTTTCAGCTCGTCTGAGCTTAAATCACGATTATGAGAGTAGAGTAGATTCTCAATTATCTTACATTCGATATCTTGCTTGTTTTGTTCTTCATCCGTAAAAGCAATCATTACGTTGCGAAAAGTCAAACGAACATCAATTTCAACTAGCTTTCCAACTCTGTTTTTTCTTTTCAATTTAATTACTCTGCTTTCATTTACAGGGGATACTTGTTTTACAAAGCCAAAATCACCATTGAGCAATTCCATTTTCTGATGATTATAATTGTTGCTTACTAAAATCACTTTGTCTCCAACTGTAAGAAATTGTTGATTTGGGAAAAAGTGGTTTCTAACAAAGTCGTTATACTCTTTTACAGATGAGTTGGAATGAGCAACAATTATAGTTTCATCATCAATGCTGTTGTTACAGGCTTGTAAATATTTTGAAAGAAGTTCTTCGTGTTTCGTTTTGTTTATGTCTTTGAAATTTGTTTCAATATCAAGTTGATTAAAAAGATTAGCTTTTAATGATTCTCGTATTTTGGTTGCGTTATGAAGGATTCCGCTGTCCGCTTTCTGTCTTACTACTTCTGTAAGTTCGAACTCTTTTGATTCAATACTGCAATTATCCTTTAAATATTTTCCGTCTAATGCAGGCGAAAAATTCATATTGACTGGCGGTAACTGTGCATTGTCACCAATGAAAATTATTTTTTTGTTGTGGTCATTGTTATCAAAGTTGATATAACTGATTAAATCATTCAAAAGATAACCCGAACCAAACCTGAAAAATTCCCCTTCCGAATAAACATTTGAAATTATTGAGGATTCATCAATAATGTAAACTGTATTTGCAGGGTCTTCATTGTTCTTTAAATCGTAGTAGAATTTGTAAGTTTCTGTTCCGTCATCGTCTTTTACCTTAAATTCTTTAAGGTCTTTGCTCGAATAAATTGATTTGTGAATGGTATACGCCTTGTGTTTAGTCTTTTGTGAAATTACTTTAGCGGCTCTACCAGTGGGTGCTGCTATTCTGAAAGTCCGATTGTTTGATGCAAGGCAATCTGTAACACCTTTCATCATAAAAGTTTTTCCTGTCCCTGCATAACCTTTAAGCAAAAAGCATGTTGAGTTGTCGGCTAGAAATTTCTCCAACTCGTTAATAAGAGTTGTTTGTCCTGTCGTTAGGTCGTATGAAGAAAAAGTTTCTGTAAGATTCATATTCTATTATTTCTCATTTTTCTTTTTCTGTCTTTATGTAGCAAATTGTCTGCTGTGTCGTTTTTTTACACTTGGCGGTAACGTTAAGTGTAGCAGTAGTGAGGGATAGCGGGACGATTCATTAGCCACCACGAATTTCCCCCGCACATGGGCCTCCAATTTGGAGCGAAGAAATTAA
>CAUYTW010000129.1 GCA_963575715.1 Gammaproteobacteria bacterium
TTAGCGAACTGGAAGCAAAAGCTCGCATTATACGAAATGCGGTTCGTGATTATTTAGCGAACCCTCTTTACGTATTACCAGCTCTTCCAACTGCGTAACTCCTATGGTTTATTGGCTTTCAAATTTAGACTTCCGCCAATGGAAATTCAAGAAAATATCGTGCAAGATTTACTTGCTGTATTTCAATCGCTTGAAGTTGCAAAACAACATGTTGAAAACTCAAAACTACTGAAACATAAATTGTTGGAAAAAGTACTGAACACTTAATAGGATAGGGTAACTTTATGTTCAACGAACAGAACACCGTCGAAAACTACGTCGTCAGCCTGCTCACGGGAGTCACACCGCCGCCCGTAACGGGCAGAGAGAGTCACGAAGACGCCGCGCCCTACATCCCGCTCGGACGCAATCACAAAGGCGCAGGCTGGCATTATGTCCCCGCCGCCACGTTACCGCGCCGCGTCAACGACGTGTTCATTGAAGCCTACCTGCGCGAAGCCCTCATCCGCCTCAACCCCGAAATCGCCGCCCAGCCCGAACTCGCCGACGAAGTGCTCTATAAACTGCGCGCCATCGTCCTCTCGGTGCGCTCCGATGGACTCATCCGCGCCAACGAAGAATTCACCGCCTGGTTACGCGGCGAACGCTCCATGCCCTTTGGCGAAAACAACCAGCACGTCACCATCCACCTGCTCAGTTTCACCGAACTCGAGGACAACCAATACATCGCCTCCACCCAGGTCACCTTCCGCGCGGGCGCAGCCGAACGCCGCCCCGACCTCGTCCTCTACGTCAACGGCATCCCCCTAGCCATCCTCGAAGCCAAAACCCCTGTCCGCAACGCCGTCAGTTGGGTAGACGGCGCCAAACAACTCCACGACGACTACGAAAAATTCATCCCCGAACTCTTCGCCTGCAACGTCCTCAACGTCGCCACCGAAGGCAAAGACCTGCGCTACGGAGCCATCCACACGCCCCTCGAACACTGGAGCCCGTGGATTGTCGACTCACTCAAAGCGCGATTAACTGCCAGTAAACAGAATCAGTTATCGGCGGATGAAGAACCGCGCCTCGCGACTCCGCCCAAGCCTGATATCAAACAACTGGCAGAATCCATCCCCAATCTTTTGCGCCCCAACCTACTCCTCGACATTCTCGCCAACTTCACATTATTCGCCACCGACAAAAAAAAGCGCCGCCTCAAAATCATCTGCCGCTACCAGCAGTACGAAGGCGCAAACAAAATCGTCCAGCGCGTGCTCGAAGGCGTAACCAAAAAGGGACTCATCTGGCATTTTCAAGGCTCGGGCAAATCCCTGCTGATGGTCTTCGCCGCGCAAAAACTGCGCATGGCAAGCGCGCTGCGCAACCCCACCGTCATCATCGTGGTGGACAGGCTCGACCTCGACGCGCAAATCAGCGCCACCTTCCACGCCTCCGACATCCCCAACCTCGTTAAAGCCGAAACCCGCGCCGAACTCGAAACCCTGCTCAAACAGGACACGCGCAAAATCATCATCACCACCATTTTCAAATTTGGCGAATCCGATGGCGTGTTGAACGAACGCGAAAACATCATCATGCTGGTGGATGAAGCCCACCGCACGCAGGAAGGCGACCTCGGCATGAAAATGCGCGCCGCCCTGCCGAATGCCTTTTTCTTCGGGCTGACGGGCACGCCCATCAACCGCCGTGACCGCAACACCTTCTACGCTTTCGGCGCCGATGAAGACGAACACGGCTACATGAGTCGCTACGGCTTCGAAGAATCCATCCGCGACGGCGCCACCCTGCCCCTGCACTTCGAGCCGCGCCTCGTCGAACTCCACATTGACAAAGCCGCCATAGACGCCGCCTACGAAGAACTGACTGGCGAACTCTCCGACCTCGACCGCGACACGCTCGGCAAAGCCGCCGCCAAAATGGAAGTCTTGGTGAAGGTTCCAGAACGCATTCAAAATATTTGTGCCGACGTTGCCAAACACTTTCAGGAAAAAATAAAACCCAATGGTTTCAAAGCCATGCTGGTCACGTTTGACCGCGAAAGTTGTTTGCTCTACAAAGCCGAACTGGATAAATACCTGCCGCCCGAAGCCAGCGATATTGTCATTTCTGTTTCAGGAAATAATCCGCGCTACACGCCCTACAAACGCGACCGCGATAACGAAGAAAAACTGCTCGACCGATACCGCGACCCGAACGACCCGCTGCAAATCATCGTCGTCACCGCCAAACTGCTGACAGGTTTCGACGCGCCCATCTTGCAAGCCATGTATCTCGACAAGCCTATGCGCGACCACACCCTGCTGCAAGCCATCACGCGCACCAATCGCACCTACGGCGATAAAAAATCCCACGGTCTCATCGTGGATTACCTGGGCATCTTCGATGATGTTGCCAAATCGCTCGAATTCGACGAAGAAGGTTTCCGCCGCGTCGTCTCGGATATCGTCAATCTCAAAACCAAATTCCCCGCAGCCATGCAGAACTGCCTCGCCTACTTTGCGGGCGTGGATAAATCGCTCGACGGCTACGAAGGACTCATCGCCGCCCAGGAATGTCTGCCCAACAACGATGTGCGCGACTCCTTCGCCGCCGATTACAGTTACCTCTCCAGCCTGTGGGAAGCCATCTCCCCCGACCCGCTCCTCTCCGAATACGAAAGCGACTACCGCTGGCTCTCGCAAGTCTACGTCTCCGTCCAACCGACCAGCGGCGCGGGCGCACTCCTCTGGCATTCGCTCGGCGCAAAGACCATCGAACTCATCCACCAAAACGTGCATGTTTCCGCCGTTCGCGACGACCTCGACGAAATCATCCTCGACGCCGAACTGCTCGAAGCCGTGCTTAAGACGGATAATCCCGACCGCAAAGCCAAAGAACTGCAAATCAAAATCGTTGATCGTCTGCGCAAGCACATGGGCAATCCGCTTTACCGCAAACTCTCCGAACGCCTCGAACGACTCAAAGAACAGCACGAAGCAGGACAACTGCACAGCATCGCCTTCCTCAAAGCTCTGCTCGACCTCGCCCGCGACCTGGTCAACGCTGAAAAAGAAGTCCCCCCTGCCGAAGATGAAGACCGCGGCAAAACCGCCCTCACCGAACTCTTTCAACAGTCGCGCAACGCCGATACTCCTATTGTCGTCGAACGTGTTGTAAATGACATTGATGATATCGTTCGCCAAATTCGCTTCCCCGATTGGCAGTCCACCGAAAGTGGGAAACGGGAAGTCAGGAAGGCATTGAGAAGAACTCTGGCGAAATATAAATTGCATACCGATACAGAGTTATTCGAAAAGGCGTATGGGTACGTCAAGGAATATTATTAACTGAGGATGTTTCTATAATGATACTTTTTTAGGAGTTACGCAGTTAAAAAATAGACTGAAGACTTTCAATCGGTTACATAATCAACCCATTTAGCTGCTTTTCAACAAAATCAAACTGTTACCGTTCAACTGCGTAACTCATAATTAGTAAAACGTGATTAGTAAATTGAGTTGGGTACCTAGATAAACTGCAATAAAGTAAATGAAATTTACCGCTCATTTAAACAGCAAAACTTATCGTAAAGCCTTGGCTGC
>CAUYTW010000130.1 GCA_963575715.1 Gammaproteobacteria bacterium
ATAGTGTGGCGGCGATGGTGGCGACTACTGGTGATTCATAGAATTTCAAAGCTTATACTGCTGGATATTATTCGGGTGGCGATGGCGGCGGAGGAAATTTTAAGTGGATTCCTACTTCTGTAGCCGCGCCTAATAGCGGAACGGTTTTTAATGTTAGAAATGTAAATACCGGCCGCTGGCATAGAATGTTTACCCCGCCAGTCTTAAACGCGGCTTGGTTCGGTGTTAAAGGTGATGGAGTTACTGATGACACTGTTGCGTTTAGAAGCGGGTTAGCTGTTACGGCTCAAAATCAAGGTATTTTCCAATTAGAGGGTAGAACTTATATTACTTCTGGTATTATATTACCATCGGGATTAAGTAAAATTCAGGGAGTTAATCATACTAATGAGAAATTTACGGTTTCCGCCCAAACAGTTTGGAAACTAAAAAGCGGCGCTAACTCTACATTATTAAGATACCAGACTGGTATTTCTTGTGATTTAGAAAATATCTGTTTTGACGGAAATAAAAGTGGACAAAGCATTAGAACTCCATTGGTTTATATTGACGTTGAAGACCCAAATGGAAATAGAAATGAATTTGGAATTAATAATTGTATTTTTAGAGATTCAAAGGGTGATGGAATATTTATTAATCGTCCCGAGGTTTATGTCTATAAAACAAATTCATTGCAAAATGAGGGACATGGTTTTCATTGTGCTGTAGGTTGTAATGATTGTATTTTCGATTTTGCCTTAGCTGGTTTTAACAGCGGAGATGGATTTAGACTGATTAGTGGTGGCGGAAATGCAGGAAGATTTTTACATTTTGATTCTTTTTTCAACCAAGGAAATGGTCTTTATATAGATGGCGGTGGCGGTCCTACGGGCGGGGGAGCAGGAGGAATGAGATTTAGTTTTGGTACTATTAATAATAATTTTAAAAATAGTATTGAAACAACTGGTATTATTGCTAAGTTGTTTTTCCAAAATTGTCTTATTTTCGGAGCCAACTGGGATAATGATAGGCTTGGAACCAATAATCCAGCTTTAAACGGTACATATAGTGAAGTTAAAATTGGTGATTCTATTTATAGTTATGGATATAATTTCACCAATTGTGAAATAGGGGTTCAAGAAGGAATTACTGGACTCAAAAAACCTAAATACTGTATTGAAGATTTAAGAACTACTAATAGCGTTGGATTTTATTCCGGTGCTGGTGTTAGTTTTTTGAATACTGCTTGGGGGTCTGCCTCTAGGTTTGTTTCTGGAATGTTCAGCCCCGGATTTACTAGGGAGTCGGTTCGTCTAGGGGGAATGGATGAACAATTTAACAATATCGGCGGCGGCCGGTTTGCAGATCAAGATATAAGATTAGGCGGAACCATTTTCATGGACGGTTTTGGTGAATCGTTAATGTATAACTGGGAGTCTGGCGGTTGGGGAGTTTCTTTGAATAGGGATCAACCGGGACGAGAACAGTATTTTCTAATTAGTAGAAGTGGTAATACCTCTTTCCCAATACATGGACAAATTTCTGCTTTAGGAAATGCTAATTTATTTATAGGAAACGATGTCAATTTGGGCGGTAGTATCAATTTAAGTGGGGTCGGGAAAACCCTTATATATCAATCTGATTCTGGCTGGTTTAATGTTTCTACAAACCGTCAAAACCCCGGAAGTGAGAAGTATTTTTATATTGATTCTACTGGAAATACAACTTTCCCGTCTAATGGACAATTAAATATTTTTGGTCCTACAAAGATAACTGCTAACTATCCCCAATTGATTTTTAATGATACAAATCAATCTGCTTCCGGTGGCGGAATGTTTCGTATGTTGGGCGAGGGTGTTTCATATGGCGGCGGATATAATCTTCAGTTTAATACTGGTGTTTCTGCTGATTTTACCCAAGGACTACAATTCCTTAGATTTTTGTATTCTGGAAAATCTCTTTCTCCGGGGTCTGATAATAATATAAGTTTAGGGTCTAGTACCCTATTATGGGCCTCAATACAAGGAAACAATTTTATTTGTTATTCTGGTAATGTTTCAGCTTTAAATGGAACTTTAGTTCAAAGTTTAAGCGGAGATAATTATTTATACAATCAAACAACCAAATCAGATGGCAATGTTGGATATTCTTTTGCAAGAACCGGTATTGTAGAATGGTATCTAAGAGATAGAGGTGACCGGGATTTAGAAATATTAGATTCCCGATTTGTTCAAAGGATGTTCATTCCACAAAGCGGGGCCGCCGATCATATTAGAGTCCCGGCTATTCATCTTAGTGGTATAACAAGAGAAGCTAGAAATACTCTTTTTCAGCCACCCAATGGTTTATTGATTTACCAAACTAACAGTGGGGCAGGACCACGAATGCTTGTTACTGGCGTTTGGATGAAAATGACCATGACAGTAGATAGTTAATAGAAAAGTGTATACCAATAATATGGATAAAAAATCCTACAAAATGTCTTTTTCAAGTAATATTAATTTACTCAATAAAGAAAAGACTAAGGAAAACTTTGCACAAGCTAATTTGCAAAATCTAATTCCTTTAATGCCCTCAAATATTGATTTTGAAAATAATCCAGATTTGATTGGTATAGTCTTAAATTCAGCAGTCGGTAATTTAGCTAACAAAAACTTCCATTGTATTAGCAATAAAGATTTAGTTTCTATAGCTAAAAACTTTGTATATAAACTAGTAGATATAGAACATAATCGAAAAAACTGTGTTGGTTTTATATGTAATTATGGGTTTTCCAAGTTTGAGGGCGGAGAAGTTATAACAGAAGAAGCGGCGGCCGACTCCACTGATCCAGTGAATTTAAGTTTAGCGGCTATTATATGGGAATCGACATTAGAGGACTCATATGAAGACATATTAGAAAACTGTGATGATCCTCAATCCCAATACTATAATGCTATTTCTGCTAGCTGGGAAATAATGTTTTCAGATTATGATATTGCGGTTGGCCCGACTTTTAATTTGGCTGATTGTAAGATATTTTCCGGCGAAGATAAAGCAGTTTATGAACAATATTTACCTCAAAACGGGGGTAAAGGTAGTTTTAATGGTGAGTATGTCTTTATGCTGGCGAAGGTTACAGCGGAAGACTGGGTTTTACCGATGGGTATTGGGTTAGTTGAAAATCCGGCCGCTTTCGTTAAGGGCTTAGTTATCGTAAATCCAGAGCCGCCTGAAACAGAAGATGGACCAGAAGAAGAGGATGATAAGATGAAAGATATGTCTCCTAACTCTCCTTCTGATATGCCAACGTGTAATGATTCTGAGGCTAAAATTTCTAATAATAATAATAATAGTGTAAAAATTGACAATAAAACAAATTCTATAACATCTGAACGCATGAAATTTACAAACATCAAGGATTTAACCGATACAAGCATCAAGGAGGCTCTTGCTTCTGATGTTCATGAACTGTTTGAACAGGCCGCCCGCGAAGCCAATCAAAAATATACCAAAGCCAAGACTCTTTCTGAGACTCTTAAGGCCGCGAACGAAAAACTAGCATAAAGACATACTCACCATTAAAACTACCTTTACCCCCGTTTTGAGG
>CAUYTW010000131.1 GCA_963575715.1 Gammaproteobacteria bacterium
AAACCACGCACGAATCTCTTTATAAATGGCGTTGTTAATCGCGCTGGTGCGTGATACATCCAAGTCTGTTGCCATATCGTCTAAATCTTCTAGTAAACCTTCTGGTATCGTGAGGTGTATTCGAATCTTCGCATTGCCTTTGCGCTTTTTTTTGTGTCTTTACCTGAGCGTCTGGCGCATTAGATATGAAATCCTCAGCAGAAGGCTTCTTTCTCGGGATCGTGATCGGCATTTTATTACTCAGAATATACCGCGAACAGTAAGGTTTTCAATTCTTCTACGCTTTTTTATCGGGTGGTTTTACGCATTGAAAATGCTTTACGTTTACAGATTATAGTATTGATGTATTCGTTTCAATATTAATATTTCTATTCGAACATCCAAGATTTCCCAGGGTCGCAAGATTCAAGAGACCGATAAACCATTCCCAACTATAGTTTTCATCAAAACGCCAATGTTTTCGTGACCAGACATCGCTTTTGGTTGGATGGGAACAATCAATACGTCAGTTATCATGAGACGACGAAATTACTTGAGTCTTGGCTATCAATAATAATGTCTTCGTTGTTGTAATTTTACTTGAGACAAGCGTACGATCCATACCATGCAATTTCTGGTTTTCCAGAATACCGGATGCTAATTGCAAGGATTTGCCTATCACCATCGATACCACACTTCCTTTCCTAACATTCTAGCGATTGCAATATTATGAGTGTTGTCTTACCTACCCCTCCCTTTGTATCCCAACCTAATTCTTTTCCCTAGATCATACCAAGCACAACATATGGTAGAACGCTGTGTCTGTTTATGTGCTTACTTTTCACTTTATAAAACAACAAAAACTCGAAAAACTATGGGCATTTTAGACCTCTTGTGCATGAAACCCCAGTGGTACTCTGGCCGATTTTAAGCTGATTACTATATCGCACATTTTATGTGCCTATTCGTGTCTTACTTATGGTCACTTGTGTGCTTACTTTTCGCTATTATCAACAAAATTTGTAAAACTATGATGCCATTTAGGCATAAATTTTTGTGTATAAAGCCTCTAACGCATGCGCTCAATGATAGAGCCACCAAATCATTCAGTTCTCTAAGAATTGTTAAAATTGATTACTGAATGCTAGTTGTCTATTAACAATCTCCATGTGTCCATCCACGCCTCCAATAAACTCAAGGATTTTTAGAAGAAAATGCGGATAGGTCATTGTTAATTAGGCCATACCTGCTGCATACAACACTCCTCACAAAAATTTGATATAGGCCAATTTATGCATGGCTTTGAGGAAAAGTAATTTGATGGTTTTAGTGTCGCATCCATTTGGTTCTCTTGTGTCAATTATGGTCTGCATAGATCGTAAGTCTCTCAATGAGGTTGGCCTCTTGATTTGTTTTGAATATGGCCAGAAGCTGTAGAAATTGCGCGCTAATCCATTCAAGTTTTCCATACTCGCGTGAATCTTGTACCGGTGAATGATTTGCGAGAAGTATCATGCATGGACTGTGCTGACATGGATGAATTAGTGTCCAGTCACTTCCAAAAGAGCGCAATAATTGGGCAAGAGCTTGGATTCCCCTCTTTCATGTTTGAGGATTGTTTAACCGTAGAGATAGTATGCTAAACCATCTAGGTTTACGAACATAATCTTTTAACAAAGTGGGAAATTTTTTACCTGCATATGAATTGTTTAGATTGGCAGGCATCTTAGCCAGAAAACCACTTAATTTGTTCAACTATCCATTTTTGTACCCAAACCACCGATCACTAACCCAGTTTTCTGTGATACTGTCCATGTGGTTTACTCCATTTACAAAGTGCAACACACGCTCGGCGAATAATTGGAGACCACTCTTTAGGTGAACAAAAGTCGTCAGGGAACTATTCACTTGTTCAAGCGACTTTCGTAATCGTGCCACATAACTCGAGCTGATCATGCCTTCAGAATGGCGTTGAAATTCGAGCTGTTTCCTGAAGTGGAGATAACATTATATTCCACTTTGTCATACCATTTTGTAATTTTTCTCCTGCCATCACCATTGATTGCACCAGATTTAGTTTACAATTGGGTAAAACGTTTTGTGCCTCGCAAACCGCCAAAGAAAGTGGACCATACTTCCTGGTGTCTCGTAATTGCGTAACAAAACTCGTTTTGGTGGACTTATTTCTTCCGTTAATTGACTGATGGTTGGCAGGGTTCAACAACCTGAGTAAGTTTTCTTGTACTACGATCCCAGACTGGGATCCAACGTCTTGCCTCCTTGGACAATTCTTTTAAAAAAGCGCTTGTTGTTCTAAACAGGATAGCATCGCGTTCATTTGATGCAGCCCGGTAGTCATTTCTGCATTGCTTGGGAGAAATGTTCAAAGGAATTGGTGAAGAAGTTAGCCATAGTTCCATCGAGCTTCTCCGTTGCGTTTAAAGCGTAGCCCTGACCATGGTAGCTAGTTGTATCCTCTTGCTGATGCCTCCCTAGATTGCTCCATGAATTGAATTAGGGATTGGATCACGGCTTCGCATCGCCTGCACTCGCAACAGTTTTGATCCAAACTCTCAAACTTTTGCCAATACTGGTTGGAAGCGTTCTAAGTTCTCAGTAGTTGCTATTAAATGGGGTGATGCCTAGGAATTGGGTTTTTTTTGTCAGTAATCAATGCTGTAGAAGAACGGGAAACGGCGAGAGCTGACTCTGTCCGCCGACCAATAGAGCCTCATTCAGTCGGCACATTCTTGACAGATTTCATGTTTCTGCTACAGTATTAAGTCTGTGACCGCACGGAATGTTTCCTGCAAAACCAACGGAAGAGTCACTAACAGCGTGGGAGTTCTATTTGGGCAGTTCTAACCAGGCTACGGCTGCCAAGTCTGCAAGGGCGCGTTCTTGACGATCACTAATGGACAAGTGGCAGTACTACAAACTTCCTGAAGAGCCGATCGCATACCTGTTGCTACAGTCGCCAGATCGCCCATGGAGTGTTCGTTGCGGTCTGCAATGTTTTGTGAGGAGTCACGTAATTGAGTGGCTAGTGCCGTTTGAGTGTCGTGCATGAGGCTTAACCTCTCGGCTAATCCACCAATGGCACGGCTCAACGGGTTCACTGCATCACGCAAGGTCTCTTGAGTAGAAATACCGGATTGAGATCTCCACTGGGACAGTTCTTCCATGAGAGAAGTACGTTGTTGCTCCAAACGAGACAACATCTGGTCGTTCATTTGATGCAGTCCCGTGGTCACCTCTGTGTTGTTCTTAGAGAAATGATCTAAGGAGCTGGAGAAGAAGTTAGCCATGCTGGCTTCAAGTTTCTCCGTTGCCTCCAAGAAAAGCTGACCTGCACTGACTAGAGTGCGATCCAAGAGCCCAAATTTTTCCCCTACACCACCCAAGAATTTTTGGATTTCTCTTTGTGCCGCTACTAATGAGGTTGAAGACTGAGATAGATCTACTAGGGTTTGACTTAACCGACCACCAAAACCATTGGCAGTATTATTCAACTCCTGAAGAGCCGATCG
>CAUYTW010000132.1 GCA_963575715.1 Gammaproteobacteria bacterium
TGCCCTTACAGGCTGACAGCCGGGAAAGACCGGCTCCTAATTCTGAAAACCGTCCACTTTCCTCCCTGCCCGGCTAAAGCCAGGGTTTCCGTGCCGAATTTGGATGAATTTTTGTACAATTTTTGAATTTGTAAATTCAAATTTACAGTCGGCGTAGCTCAATAGGTAGAGCAACTGATTTGTAATCAGTAGGTCAGAGGTTCGATTCCTCTCGCCGGCACCAATAAAAACAACGGGTTGCAAACTAAAAATTTGCGACCCGTTTTTTGTGGTAGATCCATACTAGACGGCAAGCTTTCTCGGAGAAAATGATGAGTATCATCGCAATCGAAAACGCAGTTCGTGATTTTCTGGGGAAATTCATCAGTGATCAAGATGTAGACGGCGAACAGGATCTTTTTGCTTCGGGAATGGTTAATTCCTTGTTTGCCATGCAGTTGGTACTATTCGTAGAAAAGCAATATGGCATCACGGTCGCTAATGAAGATCTCAATTATGAAAATTTTAAATCAGTGAATGCCATTGTTGCTTTTATTCAGTCAAAAAAATAACGGGAGTGACGAATTATGGATTTTGATTTAACCGCCGAGCAGCAAAAGGCACGAACCGAATTTCGGCTGTGGGTCGATAGATGCGTGGCACCGGTTGCCGATGCCAACGATAACCGTGAACAAACGCCACCTGAACTGATTTCCGAGCTTGCGGCGATTGGTTATCTAGGTGCCTTGATTCCGAGGGAATACGGCGGTAGCGGCATGAATGCCTTGACTTGGGGACTGTTGTGCGAGGAAGTGGGACGCGGTAGTGCCTCACTGGTCAGTCTGCTGACTGTGCATGGCATGGTGATCCAGGCCCTGGCGAAATGGGGCACGGATGCGCAGCGTGCTCGATGGTTACCCAGTCTGGCAACTGGTGAGACCATCGGTGCATTTGGCCTGACGGAACCGAACATCGGCAGTGATGCAAAAAATATTGAGAGCGTGGCCGTGGCGCGGGCGGATGGTGGTTATGTGCTGAATGCCGAAAAACGCTGGATATCCTTTGGCGCTTCGGCCAATCTGATTTTGGTGATTGCCAAGGTTGAAGACAAGCCAACCGGTTTTTTGGTGGAACGGAATATGCCAGGTTTTTCGGTCGAGCCCATCCACGGAATGCTTGGTTTTCGTTCTGCAAATATTGCCCGTCTGTTGATGCGGGATGTATTCATTCCATCGGAGAATTTAGTTGGCAAGATTGGCTTTGGTTTTTCACATATTGCCGGTACTGCGCTTGATCATGGTCGTTACTCCATCAGTTGGGGTTGTGTCGGACTTGCTCAAGCGGCATTGGACGCAGCGCTGGATTATTCAGGAGAGCGTTATCAATTCGGCGTTACCTTAAATAAACATCAACTTATTCAAGAAATGTTGGCTGAGATGATTATTAAGGTCAAAGCAGCTCGGATGCTTAATTACCATGCGGCCTTTTTGAAAGATCGCGGCGATCCATCATTAATCATGGAAACATCCATGGCAAAATATTTCTCTTCGCGGATCGCGGCCGAGGTAGCTAATGCTGCGGTTCAAATCCATGGTGCTAATGGTTGTTCAAGTGATTATCCGGTACAGCGATATTACCGTGATGCCAAGATTATGGAAATTATTGAAGGCAGCAATCAAATGCAGCAGATAATTATTGCTAAATCAGGGTATCAGCAATATTTGGTGACCAAACGCGCGGCACGTAGATCCTCAGAAAGAAAGGAGGCGATAGATGGTGGCTAAGGCTAAAGAGAAAGAACATAAAATTAAATGCCTGATTTGGGATCTCGATAATACTTTATGGCGTGGCACGCTACTGGAAGATCAAGAAATCACGCCCTTTCCCGCAGCGGTTGAATTGATAAAAACATTAGACGAACGGGGCATTCTTCAATCGGTAGCGAGCAAGAATGATCATGCGTTAGCGGAAAAAAAGTTACGCGAAATCGGATTGTTTGATTATTTTCTCTATCCACAGATTAACTGGAATGCCAAATCACAATCATTGCAAAATATTGCCACGTTAATCAATATTGGTATTGACACCATCGCTTTTATTGATGATCAGGCATTTGAGCGCGAGGAAGTAAATTTTAGCTATCCACAAGTGCTAGTCATTGACGCCGCTGAAATAGCACAGGTGGCGAATCTAGAAGTAATGCAACCATACTTTATCACTGAGGATTCACGGCGGCGGCGGGAGATGTATCAGAGTGATCTGCGACGAAAGGAAATTGAAGAAAGTTTTAATGGTCCGCAGGATGCTTTTTTGGAAACCCTCGGGATGGTGTTGACGATTACTCGCGCCAGACAGGATGATCTAAAGCGCGCCGAAGAATTAACTCAGCGAACCAATCAACTTAACACTACTGCCTATACTTATGATTATGATGAATTAACTCTGTTCAGCAAGTCGCCAAATCATTTGCTCCTGGTTGCCGGATTAGATGATAAATATGGTACTTATGGAAAAATTGGCTTGGTCTTAGTAGAAAAACGTGAACAATCCTGGCTGATAAAACTATTATTAATGTCTTGTCGAGTAATGTCACGGGGCGTTGGCACGGTGATGATTAATTATCTGCGGAATTTGGCGCGTACCGCAGGGGTCTCATTGGAAGCGGAATTTATCCAGAATGATAGGAATCGCATGATGTATATGACGTACAAGTTTACTCATTTTCAGGAGAAAGAAAAACGCAACAACTGGATTTTGCTCGAAAATGATTTAAGCCGGGAGCAAGCGTATCCGCATTATATGCGGCTGGTAACCGATTAAACGGAATCGTAGCTGCTCAGGTACCGGCCATTGTTTGACAATGGCTAGAGGTCTTTTCTATATCAGCAGGAAATTTGCGGCAGGTGACGGAATGGCTTGTAGGGGACGGAATCAATTACGCATTATCGCCGGACGGTGGCGAGGCAGTATCTTACCCTTTCCTGACGCACAGGGTCTGCGTCCCACGCCGGATCGAGTACGTGAAACCCTGTTCAATTGGCTCCAGGGAGTAGTAATCGGCGCGCGGTGCCTAGATCTTTTTTCCGGCAGTGGTGCGTTAGGGCTGGAGGCATTGTCCAGAGGAGCCGCCGAAGCGATACTGGTGGAATATAATCCATTGGTAGCCATGGCGTTACGTGGTCATCTTGAACGATTAAGAGTTGAACATGGGCAAGTCGTGCAAGCTAACGTCCTAGACTATCTATGTGGCATTTCCCGGCCTTTTGATCTCGTCTTTCTCGATCCGCCGTTTTATCAAGATTGGCTTTCCCGCTGCTGCCCACTCTTGAAAGAACACGGCTGGCTTGCTCCCAACGCCAAAATTTATCTGGAGACCGAAGCTGAACTTTCCCCTTTGCCCCTACCGACAAATTGGGAATTGATCCGTACTCGTCGCACCGGGCAAGTAGGCTATCACCTAGCGCGTCAAGAACCCCACGCCTAAAGGCGGGGGCTTGTGAAGTCAAATTCACAAGTTCGAACTT
>CAUYTW010000133.1 GCA_963575715.1 Gammaproteobacteria bacterium
ATTCTTCTAAATCTTTTTAATCTCCAGAACAACCGTTCCACTTCATTTCTTTTTTTATACATTTTTTTATCATATTTTCATTTCACAGTCCTATTCTTTTTTGTAGGAACTACAGGTTCCATTCCGAGATCGGATACAAGTTTCCTTTTTTTATTGTCTTCATAGGCTCTGTCCATGATGACTAGAATTTCTTCCAATTTTTCCATATTTAATTGTTCGAGGAGTTTTCGTCCTTCGGGTGCATCGTGGGATTGTCCACAAGATAATGAAAAATAGAGTAATTTTTTATCATTGACCGCAATCATGTGAATTTTTGTAGTCCATCCACCGCATGTTTTACCGATCGATTGTGGACCACTACTTTTTAACGCCCCGGTACCATCGGGATGTACTTTAATAATTGTACTATCCAATGAGATATGATCAACTTCATTCATTACTTCTTCCCTCAACACGGAAAGGACGCGATCCAGGACACCTCTTTTTGCCCATCGATTGGCGCGCGTATAAATCGTGTGCCAATTCCCAAATTCTCTTGGGAGACCTCTCCATTTACAACCGTTTTCTAAAACATATAGTATCGCGGTTAGTACAGAAAAATTGGAATATGTCACATTACCACGTTGACGTGGTAATAGCTTTTCAATTTTTTCAAAAATTATCGCGGTTAATGTCATGTTTTTACTCCTAATTTTAGTGTTAACAGGCCCTGGTTAAGTCAATGTGGCCTAATGTATTCATGGTGAGATCTCATAGAGATTATAAATTAAGGGATACAACAGTTTATAATACTGCTTACGTCGAGTTCACGTTACAATATGCTTGTCGGCAGACAGATAACTCAGGACACTGAAGCGGCAGGTGCAGATAAGCTTGGGGGTGGTACGAAACGGTCTGTCGCTAGGTTCAAAATATCGAACCGAAACTGCGCTGCAACATTGGCGAAGGGAGTGAGGGCCGCAAGGCTCTCCGTCCTGGGCCGCATAAGAGCTGACTGCCTGAAAGACCGGCAACCTTTAACTTCAACGTCAAAAAATTAGGAGGACGGCGCTTCCTACCCACGGCTAAAGCCGGGGTTTCAGCACCGAATTTAGATGAAGCGTGAAACCATTTTCCAACTTGTTGCATTTTTAATGCTGTTATTTCAGATGAATATTCTTTTGGGAAAAACAGAAATAACTGACGATAAAACTTTATCCCCTTATTTTTTCGTGAAAAGCAATGATGCGACGGTAGATCAATTGCCGTTGAAATCAACAGATTCCCAAGTGAATATCGCTGGTGTGATCGCCGACGTAAAGGTTGCTCAAGTTTATAAAAACGAAGGCAAGCAGGCGATTGAAGCTATTTATATATTTCCTGCGTCCACTCGGGCAGCGGTTTATGCCATGAAAATGACCATCGGGGAGCGGGCTATTATCGCCAGGATTCAAGAAAAACAAAAAGCGCGTCAGGAATATGAACTGGCAAAACAGCAAGGTAAAAGCGCATCTCTTTTGGAGCAACAACGGCCAAACGTATTTCAAATGAATGTGGCAAATATAATGCCTGGTGATTTGGTTCGGGTGGAGTTAAGTTATATCGAGCTTTTAGTCCCTAATGAAGGAATATATGAATTTATTTATCCTGCAGTAGTTGGTCCGCGTTATTCAAATAAAACTGAATCTCGTGCTGCGTCCGCCGATAAATGGATAAAAAATCCTTATCTTTATGAGAATGAAGCACCACCGTATGAATTCGGCGTAACAACCAGGATTGCTGCGAGCCTACCGATTCAGGAAATTTTTTGTTCTTCTCACAAGGTAAATATTGACTACGAAAACGCGGGACTTGCGAATGTTCAGCTTGATCCAGTGGAAAAATCTGGAGGCAATCGTGATTACATTCTGAAATATCGCCTGGCCGGTGGGCGAATTGAATCTGGTCTGTTGTTATATCAAGGTGAGCAAGAAAAATTTTTTCTGCTGATGATGCAACCACCTAATCAAGTAACCAATTCATTAATTCCGGCGCGGGAATATATTTTCATTGTAGATATTTCCGGTTCCATGCACGGTTTTCCCTTAGAGATATCCAAGCAGCTCCTAAAAGATTTGATTGGCGGTCTGAAACCAGAAGATACATTCAATTTGCTACTTTTCGCAGGTAGCTCATCCATTCTTGCGAAAAATTCCTTACCAGCCACGTCCATGAATATCAATAAGGCCATCAAGCTAATTGAGAATCAAGATGGTGGTGGCGGAACGGAATTGCTACCCGCGTTACGGCGTGCCCTGGCCTTGCCGGGTGATGAAAAGCGCTCTCGCTCTATTGTAATTGCCACTGATGGTTACGTGGACGTTGAAAAAGAAACGTTTCAATTAATTCGGGAAAATCTCGGAAAAGCCAATATATTTTCCTTCGGAATTGGTTCTTCTGTGAACCGCTACCTGATGGAAGGAATCGCGCGTGCTGGTATGGGCGAACCTTTTATTATCACTAAACCGGATGAAGCATCGCTGACCGCTGAAAAATTCAGAAAATATATTCAATCTCCAGTACTGACTAGAATAAAAATCAATTTTGGAGATTTTATGACTCATGATGTAGAACCAACATCAATTCCCGATATATTCGCCGAGCGTCCGGTAATTGTGTTCGGTAAATGGGAAGGTGAGCCAAAAGGCCTCATCAAACTTGAAGGTATCAGTGTGAATAGTCCTTATTCAACAACGATGGATGTTTCTCAGGTTAAACCATCACCAAATAATTCCGCACTCCGTTATTTATGGGCAAGGAGTAGAATTTCAATGTTGGCGGATTATAATCATCTGTCGTACAATGATAAACGCATAGAGGAAATCACGCGGCTGGGGATTGATTATAACCTTCTGACTGAATTTACCTCTTTTGTGGCAATTGATTCTCTGCGTAGAAATGCTGATGGAAAAGCGGCGACGGTAAATCAGCCACTGCCCTTGCCGCAAGGAGTATCTGACCTCGCGGTAGGATCAGGCGCGCTAAATTATTCAGCCAGCCCGGCACCAGTCATGTCACGGACAATGACGCCACCTTCAGTCATGAACGCCAAATCAGCTAAGTTCAGGGAAGTAAGAGAAGAGATGGGTGATGATGTTGTTCAAACAGGGAAGATAAACACAGTACCCGGAACATCAGCAGAGGTCACTACTGCGGTTAGGGGTGATGTAATACATGACAATGCTCCCCATGCCGCAGCGACCGAAACTACATTCAAGGATGAAAAAACTAAGGGCGATAAAAAAGAAATGGATGGCATCATTCACAAGGTAACACTAAGTCATCTTTCCGAACAGATGATAATCTCTAATAATCTTTCCAGGGATGCAATAGAGAAGTTTATACTCAGCCATCTAAGCGAAATTGAACAGTGTTATCGCGTCATTAATCAACCCGATCATAAAATTTTTTCATTAAAAATAAATATTGATGGTAATGGCCAACTGCTTAAGGTTGAAGTAGAAATAGAAAATCAAGATTTGAAATCGTGCATTGCTAAATTAATCCAAAGCTGGGTATTCCCTGCGACCCTGGATGGAAAACACGCATCTGTTCAATTTTTTCTAAAAAATTGAATGGCCTTATAATTTTTTAAAGTTATCATCATCATAAAGGGTTCGCAATTAATGAATGCTTGGTGGGAAAGTTTATCCGCGCGTGAACGTGGGATGTTAAGCCTGGCACTGGGAATAACTATCATTGCGACGCTTTATTTCGCGGTTTGGGAACCTTTTCAGGTCCAATTGCGAACTTTGCGTCAGACCGTTACCGATGAGCGTTCCCAGGTGTTCTGGATGGAACAGGCCACCGCCGAGGTAATTGCCTTACGCGGTGTGGTCCCCGTTCAAAAAAATAACGGCGAGTCGTTGCTCACGCTGGTTGATCGTAGTGCGCGGGTGGCGGGAATGGGCGCAGGTATTAACAGGGTGGAACCTGAAGGAAAGGAAAAAGTTCGTGTGTGGCTGAACGATATTGCCTTCGATACCCTAATTCCCTGGCTGGCTGGATTGGACAAGATCCAGGGAGTAGTTCCAGAGAGCCTGGTGGTTGACCGCCAGGGTGCAGCGGGACAGGTCAATGTCCGCCTGGTACTGGTAGGAGGTGGAGTGTGAACGGAATCAAGATTGGATCCCTGACATTGCTGGGGATAGGTGCCTATTTGATTTTCCTTGTTTTACAACTCCCGATTACTCATGTCTTGGCCCGGCTCGAACCATTACCTGAAAAAATACGCATCTATGGTGCGCAAGGAACTATCATTGCAGGCAATGCCGCGCTTGTGGAAAAAGAAAATTGGCGCCTTGAAAATTTCACCTGGAAAGTACGTCCCTGGGCGTTATTGAAAGGTTGCCTGGAATTCGTAATTACTTTCCAGAATATCGATGAAACTCGGGGGCGCGCTCGGGTCGGAGTCACTCTTTTTGGCCAGACTTATCTCGCGCGTCCGCAGGTGCGATTGCGACTGAACACTCTCGAGCCTCTATGGCGACCGATGATAATAAACCTTGGTGGTTGGATCGATGCCAAGCTGGATCACGTTACCTGGTCGGTATCCGGTCTTGATACCAAGGGGCAGGTAATTCTCGAAAACGTTGTCTGGGAAAGCAATCCACCGTTATCGCTTGGAGATTTCCTGATCGCATTGGAGACGGTTACAGCTGATAACTCTCCCAATCGGATGGTACGCGGCCAACTGAGTGATCGTGGTGGGCCGATAGGAATTCAGGGTCAGCTCCAGCTTGACTCACAAGGGGCTTGGCGACTTACCGGCACACTCGCTTCGCGTTCTGATGCCACGCCAAAAATCCGTCAAATGCTTTCCTTCCTTGGACAACCCGATCAAGATGGCCGTTTTCCAATATCCTTTAATGGACGTTTGCCTATTTTGAAGCAAACAAAATAACCACTCTCACCGCCGTCGCTGACGGTACCAGGTATAATTTTTCTACTCAACCTCAGAGGTAAAATTCAATGGAATATGGCCCCCGTGAAATTGTGACGCCTTATCGCCCCATCCCGCTGGTTGTTCCCGAGGGGATGAAACCTAACGAATTTTTCAACAGCGCAGAAAATCTTAACGATCTTGCCCATAACAACGGACTATTAGTTAATCCGGAAAATTTGCTGCTTTATCGCAAAGCGCTAGGCCACAGCAACGAGTTTGATACTTCCATTATTTACAATACTTCTCAAACCATCCTTGATCCCTTGGGCCGTCCAGTACGCCGAACTCAAGTACCGGATCATGTCAAGCGTGTTTGGAATCGCATGAATTTGATTTTGATCGAATACATGCTCGAAAAATATCCCGACCCTGGGGAGGCGATAGTCTTAGCAGGTGAAGCGAGCCTAGACGCTACCTGGCCGTTAACTTCACCGGGGGTACCAAGCATTCGGATGTTGCACAATCATTTTATTGTGTTTCCCATGGATCAGCTCCGCGCTGCGTCGCTCACCGACCCAAATAATCCTAATCTTAACGATGGCGGCCAACACAGCTTATTCCAGGAAAATATGCACGCGGTCTATCAAAAATTCTTCGACTACGCATTGGATTTGAAAATCCTCCATCCGATTGATTCCGACATTGCACGTATTCAATTAACCGGTTATCCCCAGGGATTGCCGTGCTGGGAAATTCAGGGAGGCGTGGATGCCCTTGAGGATGTACGATTCTGGAAGGAATACGACTCGTTATTGATGGGGTTCCTTGATTTTTATCATACCTTTTTCTCACAGGTATCCATCCGCAATGCCAAGACCCCGGATGATGTTTATTTCCCGGATCACGTAGAAAATATTTTGCTCTTCAATAATGACTTCCTAAAAACTGCCAAGAAGGTTCGTGATCGTTGCATCGTTGATGCACGTTACGCTAATTCCATTCGTTGGCAGCCTGCATTTAAGCAGCTAATTTACCGCAATGAATTAGGAAAGCTGATCGTTACCATTAGCCAAAATTCCATCGGCAATGCTATTACTGAATTACTTGGCGTAGTGGTTAAGCGTGTTTCGGATGCCGCTGGGTATGAAAAATCAGAAAAATTGCTGATTGAAAAGTTACTAGAGGTTAGAAACCGTTTGATTGAGGCAGATCTCGGAGAGGGTATCGCCACTCCACACTGGTCGGCGCGATAAGTACTTGATTTATTCCCCTCTTTCCCAAGAGAGGGGATTTTTTTGCAACTTAAAAAATTGCGATTAAATTCTGCCAATGTGGTACTAAAAAATGCGTATTTATTTTATTGTTTTCGCAATTTTTTCAAACAAAAAAACTACACGCCGATTTGCCGCACGGCGTTCGGCTTCGGTGGATCCCACAATGGGTAGTAGCGGACGGGTATCGGCATAACCCGTAACTGCCAGCCGATTGGGTGCAATGCCATGGTCAATAAGAAAACGGGCGACGCGACCTGCACGAGCCGCCGACAATTCCCAATTGGAAGGAAATTGTTGGGTACGGATGGGAATATCATCCGTGTGACCCTCAATACGAATAGCATACGGGAGACGTGCAACAAAAATAGAAATACTATTCAATAAAGTGGTGGCAGGGGGAGTCATTTCTGCGCTGCCGGAGGCGAACAGCAAATCGCCAGCTGCTGTCAGTGCAACTCCCGATGAGACTAATTGCACATGAGCCAATTTCTCTAACCCCATAGCACTAAGTTCGTGTTGGATTTCTTTAATCAAGTCATCATAGCCGACTTGTTTGACTACGGGTTGACTCAAGGTTGTATTTTTAATAAGCGTTTTTGCAAGGGATTCCTTGATTTGCTCGGCTTTATATGCGTCGATACGGGATGCTGCATAAAGCACGACAAAAAAACCAAGCATGAGCGTGATTAAATCCGCAAAGGACATAAGCCAAGCATCCAGATCATCTTCGGCTACCTGGCGCCGGCGAATCGGACGCAGTGAACGCGTCGCCGTAGGTTTAGGCTGAGGAGTGGATTTTGCTGATAATTGCACTGATGCAGGTTTTGTTGCGGAAGTATCCAATTTTAGATTCTCCTTACTAGTCTATATTCTTGCGGTCTTGACCTACCCGGACATCTTTCCACTGGCGGGCCGGAATGAATGCTTTAAGTTGATCAAGAACCATACTCGGTGGAGTTTTTGTAGCCACTAGTAACACGCCCTCCATGATTACCTCCATGAGCAGCGTATGTTCTTCAATGCGTCGCTCCATTTTGACTGCGATGGGAAAAAATATTAAGTTGGCGAGTAAAACCCCATAGAGAGTGGTCAGCATGGCCATTCCCATGGCCGGACCAATACCACTCATATTATCACCGAGGTGTTGGAATAGGTTGATAAGCCCAATCAAGGTTCCCACCATTCCGAATGCTGGCGCAAAACGGGCCATGGTGCGAAACATGGCTGCCTCCCGTAATTCTGATTCACGGGCCTTTTCGATAGTACTTTCCAGGATATAACGGACTCGATCCAATGGATAGCGGTCCACAATCATGCGTAGAGCATCTTGCAGAAAAAAATTCTCCACGCCCTCCAATTCTTTCTCCAAACGCATAGTACCACCAGCTATCGATTGCTCCGCTAAATAATGCAGAGCCTGAATGTAATGTGGTACTGGCAAGCTCTCACGGCGCAATACTTTAATAAACGCACCAAATGAACGAAATACATCACGCAAAGGATAAGATGTGAAGGTAGCGGCGACTACCCCGCCGACCACGATAGCTAAACTTTCGGGTTGGATGAATAATGCGGCATTGCCAGTCGCGCTGTAAATGGCCCAACTCAATGTAATAAAACCAATTAATACGCCCATGATTGTGGCTATATTCATCTAAATCTCCGAGAAACATTCGACGTTAGCCGTTGAAATGAAAGGATACTGTTTTTGCAATCTTCTTTGTGCTTACCTAGGCCAAAAAATGCGATAAAAAAATTAGCATGCTCAGTTAATTCAACAATTTATTGCCTAATCTTTGGAAATGAGCTGAATATTTAGTAAGCTATAGATATCTATTTTTGGTTATCGCGTTTAGTAGTCAGTTAAATTTACCTAGATCTAGGTTAAATAATTTGACGTGTTACCATAAAAATAGAATCATTCGTATCAAAAAAGTAGCTCGATACATACACGTTCTTTAATAATCTTGCTCATCACAATCTTTATCTTAGCCTACAATCAACCATAAACTATAAATTTTATAGTCCGAGAGCAATTTGTTTGATACGCTCTATGATGCGTTGTTCTAACTGTACTACTCGAATATCATCAACATTATTAATCGAGTTCATGGTATCGGTGATAACTTTACGCATACGCTCAGAAAGAGCACCAAGGGCGCGTTCGCTCACTAGTTGATCCTGTTTTTTTAATAATAATGCTAAATCATAAGGCTCAATTTCACCAAAGATCAACCCCAGGGTTTCTTGATCGACAAATTCGATATCACAGAATTCATTTAAATTCTCAATCTTTTTACATGATCGTTTTTTAAAAAATTGAGGTCCTTTTTCTTGAAGTAGCTTCATGACTTCTGTGCGACGAAACATAAATAAACCCGCTGCTAATTCTTCCTGTGCTATTTTACGCAGAATAAGTGATTCTTCTACACCAACGATGCATGCTAATTCATCTAATTCGATAAATTCTACATCCGTGTGGAGATTATCGGTAATGAAACTATTCATCTTGTTAGTAAGGTTATGGGCATCTGCAACGATCTTAGCAGGATCAAAACGCACAGTAGTGCGTTCTCCCCCACCATCTACCTTAATTAAATTAAGATTGGCCATGTGCCGCAAAATCTCTTTAACCCTGAAGGGCGGAAGGGTAGCCACTGTTGAAGTCAAGGTTTTGAAGCATTTGGTGTAAGGAAGGCTAACGATGGCATTCTCAGTGCGGCCATGTCCTCCTCCACAGGAACGTGCCAACAGTTCCAAAACAGTGGCGAAAGAAATGAAGGTAGTACTTGCTGCTGCATAAGGCACAGCCGTTTCGGTCAAATTTTTAACACGGTCAATAAGAGCAATAATGATAGTGCGTAGTAATGGGTTAGCCTGTTGCATAAGCTGTTCCAGTACCGTTCGATTCACTAGATAGACTTCGGTGTACTCGTGAGCGGTAGCCGTAGCACTACGCGGCTCACCGAGGATCGTACTCATTTCGCCGAAACATTTACCCGGCCCCACTTTAGTCAACACTACCTTCTGACCGTTACGTAGGATTGATATTTCGACCTGTCCGGTTTTAACGATGTAGGCATACTGACCAGTATGACCTTCACGGAAGATGATCTCTCCTTTGCCAAAGGTAGCGATTGTTGCCATGGATAAGTTCCCCAGGATATTCCTTAATATGGTGACGGATTTAACCTTGAAGTGCAATTTGGAGTTACGCAGTTGAACTTGTAACTCTATTAAAGAATTGAGTTTTTTTGTTGTCATTCTGCGCGGAGAGCGCGTTAGCGCCCGTAGTTGCAGAATCTATATAGATGGATTCTGCGACTCCGCTTCGCTGCGCGTAGAATGACTTGCTATTTTTCAACTGCGTAACTCCTATGCAACAATGAAATTAGCGGATTGTAATTTATTTTTCAAAATTATAACTTCTCCAACTATGTTTTTATTATGAATAATATTGTTATTAATGGATGTATCGTCTAGGATTAATGATAGTTAAAATAAGTAGCAACTTGAATTATTTATTATGTAATTGCCAGACGCCATTTTCATCCAGTACTCCCTTTTTCAACCAATCTGAAATAGTTTTTTGGTCTTTGCTATAAATCACAGGGCAATGGGTTTCTGTTCTTATTCCAGATTCTATTGCTGTTATCCATTGCTCCCACGCATTAATATTTTCAGAGGCAAAGCGCGGGTCATCTTTACTGCCTAGTGCGTACAAAATTTCAGGTTTTAGTCGCCCTTTCACTTGCATGGCTCCTAAACGGCGTATCACTAAATTTTCTACGGCAGCGGCATTTTTAGCAAAATCGCCGGCAATAATAATTTCAGTGTTAAACATTCGAGTTAAACTTTCAATGCGTGACGCTAAATTAATCGGGTCGCCTAAAATCGAAAATTTTTTGATACCTGTTTTCGGGCCTAAATTACCTTTCACCATATCTCCTGAGGTGATACCAATACCGGCATTGATAATTGTACTGATTTTTTCAATCACATCATGGGTTAGCACTTCCTTATAACGCGCCGAGACTGAAGAAAAAAATTTTTTCTGTAATGATGCCAATTCAATCGCACTTAATAGCACTTGTTTATAAACGTTTTGTTCGTTACTGTTTTCATATTCCCAGTAATAACATACCATATCCCCAACATAACCTTCTAAAACGCCATTGTAGTTATCTTGCAAAATAATCGAGGTAGCAGTTAAATAGTCGTTCATTAAATTCATCACATATTCAGGCTCTTTGAGCAAGCTAGTGACGGTGGTATATCCTTCTAAATCACTCATTAATATAACAACTTTGCAATGTCGAGGTTGAAATGATTCAGGATTTTCAAAAGGCATAAGCACATCAATAACTTGCTTAGGCAAATATTCAAAAAGTAAATTACCATGTTGAATACCAGAAATCAAATACACTGCGATTATTTGGATTGCGCCAATAAAATAAGCTATCATGACAGCAGTAACTGGCCACAATTGGGTAATAGGATTTAGAAAACAAAGAGCGGATAAGGTTAAAAAAACAATAATAGCTCCTAACCATAATAGGATCTGAGAAAAATAAGTTCCTAGTCCTATACTTAATAGCACAGCGCAAATAAAGAGGAGAATGCGGACTGATTGCGGTGGGGGTTGCGGAAAATCTTGATTGAGCAGCGTTTCCAATTCATCCACGAGAAATTGCGCACCTACGGTCATCAGCTGTGGTCCAAACAGTGCGGTTGTCATCGGTGTAACAATGATGTCAGTAGATTCGCTAGGTGATGAAGCCTGTAGAATAACTAGCTTATTTTTTAACAGGGCGGCTGTTTTGTTAGCGATAGTCTCATCACAAGAAGCTAACTGACTCAATGGTAAAATTAATTGATTATTTTGAGTATTAACTTTGTAAATAGGTTTACTTAAACGTAAACGACGACATCTTTTGTTGCCATCACAAAGCTCATCCAGCCGATTTTTTTCATATAATCTGGTAATACGCTCAGGAGCGAGTAAATAAGCCAAGTGAAAAATGGCATGATCTTCACTCATATCCAGCCATCGAGCAATCGGAGTAGACTTAAGCACCAGCCGATCACTAGCAACTAATCCGGTTAAAGGAATAGCTTGCGCTGCATCATAATCGTAAAGTAGAAAATCAGGCAAATCTGAGCGTTCTTTACCTAGTAAATAAGGCGCAATCTTGAAGCGACTGATTGCATCTACATTCATTTTTAGTGGAGCTGCCCCTGCTTCACTATTGCCAACATGACAAACAGAATTCGTGCTATCGACACCACATGTTGGCTGTGACCAACGCGCTTCTCCATCACTTTCTAAACAAACCGCATAAGGCATTCGTCCTTCTATTTCTTTGGAAACGCGTGCATCTAAATAAACGCCTTTTGCCCCTTGCTCAATCAGACGCTCAGCCGCTTTAGCAAATAATGGTAAAGCTTGGATTCGAGTTACTCTAAAAGGAATATCATCATCTAAGACGACGATACCAGTATATTTCCAGTTTTGCCGTTGTTGATAAACAATGGCCGAGTCATGTAACCAATAATCAATGCGCGTCCCCATGCCATAATCTGTCAAGATTGCAATTAAACTGGCAAGCACTATAAAAAAACTTAATGTTTTTTTATGTGTAAAAGGACGCGCTCTCATTGTGCATTCATTAAAAAGAATAGTTAATGCTGATATTTTTATTAGCATGCTCTTGTTTGACGACTCCTTCGACACAAGCAATTAGGTCTTTGTTATCACTATTGATAGTAAAGTTATTAATCATCCCTATTGTGGCTGTCCAGCTCATTTCTATTTTTTCAGAAACATTATATAAGTTTTTGCATAACTCAATGTCGGGTTTAATTTTTTTTATAATATCTTCTGCAGAAGATGCTGCTTGAAATAGATTACGCATTTTAGGGGAAGTTGTCATTTCAGGGGTAGAACTTAAATTTTCCTGTTTAGTGTTAGCAATCGCACAGAAGAATCCGTTTTTCTTTCCTTCTTGACTTTCACAATTTAATTTATTGTTTTTCCACAATTCACAATTTTTTAAACCTTGCGGTTTAATCCAAGGCGAAGACGTTCCAGCGAGATTAACATTGACGACCCACAGCGATTTATTTTGACAAATTAATTGAGAACCTTCCCCTTTGGAATTTGGATCAAACTTCAGCCAAACTCTGCTACCCGATGACAAAGCCAATACTGAGCCTATTGCTAATTTTGATGGTTCTTGACAGGTATTATTAATCACACTGACACCGACACTGGCCGCTTCAATCAATTTTGCTTGGCCACATTCAGCTGCCATCACTTGACTAGCGACTAAGTTGCCAATTAATAATCCCACTTTAAAAGCAAATAAGCTTTTATGTTGATTCATTTTTTTACTCATCACATGCTCCTAAAAATTAAAATTTTTACTCTTGGCTTGGAATAAAAATATAGATTTTGTATGACGCTGGTGCATAGACTAATCAGAAGTGATAGGATAATAACATAGTAACCTCAATATGCCATCAAGATGTCATCTACTAAGCACGCGGAACCTATTGATCGGTAGTTAAAGCAGAAATCCTGAACTAATACAGAATTGTCCATGCACTAAGGACATGGTTGTCAACCACCCCACGGCTAAAGCCGGGGGCTTGTGAAGTCAGATTTACAGGCCCGGTTACCAGCCTCAGCCCGGGAAATCGGGCTACGTTGCAACAAAGTAAAAGACTCACCCCGGGGCGCTTCCTCAACTCCGGGCACTGAAAGCGGCGGATGCAGATGACCATTAAAACACTACAACTCGCAGCATATTTGCCACGTTCACGGGCAAATGGCCCTGGTTTGCGTTCTGTGGTGTGGACCCAGGGTTGCCCTTTCAATTGTTCAGGTTGTTTCAATCCTGATTTTCTGAGCTTTTCTGGTGGCCGGATAGTGTCTGTTTCAGAAATAGTGGACTGGATATTGACCGAAGAAGATACCGAGGGCGTAAGTTTTTCCGGTGGTGAGCCTTTTTCGCAGGCTAGCGCTCTGGCCGAGGTAGCCGAACGAGTTCATGATGCTGGCAAGGGTGTACTAATCTTTACCGGCTTCACGTCCGAAGCTTTATATAAAAATACTCGGATCGATATTCAAAGATTGTTAGCGACTACCGATCTCTTGGTTGCCGGACCCTATCAACGCGATAAACCTTGCCGCCATTCTTTGCTGGCTAGTACTAATCAAGAATTAATATTTTTAACGCAACGTTACCGCACGCTTGACCTCGGTCACCGCCGCATGGAATTCTGTATTAGCGTGGCGGGCGAGGTCACGGTGACGGGTTTTCCTATGTTGTCATCATAATCATACAATTAAACAATCTTAAAAAAAGAAATGATTATTTATGTCCTTTCAAGACGATCTAAGATTATTGTTTGATGCGCGTATTGCGGTAGTCAATATCGTTACCAGCGAGGAAGCCCGCGTTCTTCAAGAAATCACCAGCTTAATGAAAAGTAAAAGCCGCGAGGACGAAGGACTTTATTCCTGGGATATTGCTGACCAATTCGCCTGCCTAAAACCGTCCAAGGTCAGTTTCGACGAAAAACGCGAGGTGACGCCGGATACTATTTTACGTGTAATCCGTGATTATAAAGGGGGAGCAACTTTTATCCTCAAGGATTTTCATCAAATTTGGGAGACCAAACGCGGCCTTTTACGTGGGTTGCGCAATCTTTCTGCAAGTTTACCGGAATGCTCGCCACGCAAGAATATCGTCATTACTACTCCAGAGCATTGCCTGCCAGTTGAATTGAAATATGATGTCCCGATACTAGAATTAGCAAAACCAGATGCACGCGAAATTGATATTTTACTGGAACGCACCATTGGTACTACAGGCGCTTTGCGGGGAGTCAAATCCGGTCTACGCGCAAAACTGGTGGAGGCCGCCCTGGGATTGACCAGCACCCAGGCGCGCCGTGTTTTTCAAAAGGCCGCTGTGAGTCGGCGCGCGGGTTCGCTTGACGAACGCGCTATCGATTTAATCATTGAAGAAAAACGCGCGACCATTCGCGAAAGTGGCGCGCTTGAACTCTACCCATATGTCGAGGAGGCCGATCAAGTAGGAGGGCTGGAAACACTCAAAAGTTGGCTGGAGAAACGTCGATTAGCTTTCAGCGAGGAAGCACGAGAATATGGTCTGGATCTCCCCCGTGGAGTTGCGCTAATTGGTATTCCCGGCACTGGAAAAAGTCTTTGTGCTAAAGTCACCGCCGGAATGTGGAAACTACCCTTGCTGCGTCTAGACATGGGCGCGGTGTTTGGCGGCACCCTAGGCGCATCGGAAAAGAATATTCGTGAGGCAATGCAAATCGCCGAGGTTATCGCTCCCTGCGTGCTCTGGGTCGATGAAATCGAAAAAGCCTTTGCCGGTTCAGATGGCGATAGCGGCACCGCAAGTCGGGTGCTCGCTACTTTTCTCACCTGGATGCAAGAAAAACGCACTCCGGTTTTTATTTTTGCCACCGCCAACGCCCACGACCACCTTCCACCGGAATTCTTGCGCAAAGGACGCTTCGATGAAGTATTTTTTCTTGATTTGCCAACCAATCGAGAGCGGGAACAAATTTTAGAGGTTCACCTGAGCAAGCGGGGGTTGACCATGATCCGCCAACGTTTTGACTTATCGAGCGTTGCCCGGGCTACCGAGGGTTTTGTTGGAGCGGAATTGGAAGCTGTGGTTAAGGATGCGTTATTTCCGGCCTTCATGGATGGCAGGCGTGAACTAGAAACCGATGATCTGGTACATGCCGCCGGCGATATGGTACCGCTTGCCAGGTCTAACCATGAGCGCATTCAAAAACAGCGTCAGCTGGTGATTAATGGCGAGGCACGCAATGCTTCAAAATATACTGTCCTAGATGAGGTAAAAGTTGAGAAGGTACGTGGTGAACGGTTGCTAGAGATGTGATTATTAAAGAATACTGATTTACCGCATTCGTTGATTACCCCAACGGTGGTGCAGGAGTCGCTCCCAGGGAGCGAAAAATAGCTTGTCGGTAAACAGGTCGATGAGAACGATGATGCTCATGATACCGATGACCTGCTCCATGGCGTGTATAGCTAGAGCACCATAAAATGAACATGCCATACCACAGATCCTGTAGGTGGTTACTATCTTCCGAGTTCCAGCAGATATCCATTTTATGGTTATTTAGCTCTAGTTTGTTTTTGGTTTTCCGTCGAGGATCGGCGAGTGCAGCAAAGTAGGGTCTGGGATCAGGCAGCATGGGAGTTTAGGGAGAGAAGTAACGAAACCGTCATCCTCTCCTTCCTTATCAAGGGGGTAAATAGCGCGATTGCCCTGGCTCTTTAGGGGGGTGATTGACACTAAATTTAGAGAATAGCTATGATTGAGACCATTATCAAAATTTAATTTGAAATCAATGATTTATGTAGAATTCATGTTAATTTAGTTGGTTACCGACAAAATTAGAATCTCCAAGATAACCTGACGCTTAATTGCAACTTAATTGAGTTTGTGTTCGGACTCCAAAGAAACGACCGCCAATGTAATATCATCCTCTTGTGACTTATAACCACGAAATTCAGAAAGTATTGTAATGATTTCTTCTAATGGGCGATTCTCCTTTATTATTGTTTCCAGCAAATTTTCAAAGCGAGAATCACTAAACATCTCTCCGGTTATTGAGCGAGTTTCAGTAATTCCATCAGTAAAGATCACTACTTGATCTCCCGGTGCCAGACCTATACTCTTGCCAGCGGGGTCAAATTGATCGGTAGAAAGAATTCCCAATGGCAACGCATGACTCGACACACGGGTGACTATTACGCCTTTGCGCATTATTTTTACTTGAGGAAGGCCACCATTCCATATTAATAAATGCTGATAAATCGGGTCCAGCTCAACGAAACACCCAGCGAGGAAAAGCGATGCTGGAAGTTTTTTATGCAATTTTTTATTGATTTCAGCTAAAATTTGATCCGGAGCGAATCCTTTTTTTGTCATAGAATAAAAAATATCGGTAACCAGCGGACCAACCAATGCTGCAGAAAGCCCATGACCGGTAAAATCTCCAAGAAAAATATGCTTAGTGCCATTGGGGCGCGATGAAGAGAGTAATAGATCTCCCGATGTATTTTCAACGGGTTGATTCAAAATATGTAATGCATTTTTTTCAAATGGTGATGCACGGTGCATCCTTGTTAGAATCCCTTCAATGACACGACGTTCTTCCTCCATGTAATTTTTTTGCTGACGCAGTTCATTTTCAATCAATATCCTTTTGCTAATATCATGCAATATTCCAGTAAACAAAATTTTCTTATCGGATGAAACGGGTACTTGGGAAACCGCTAAATGCATCGAAAATATATGTCCATCGCGGTGTAAACAACTTACCTCGCGTCCGACACCGATAATTCTGCTTTTTCCTGTTATCAAATAATCCTGAATATATCGATCATGACTAGATGACCAAGGCTCAGGGATCAACAGATTGATTTTATTTCCTAATAAATCTTTCTCGGAATAACCAAACGCCCGAGTAGTAGCATGATTGACAAAATGAATTATGCCATCACTGTCGATAATTATAATTGGATCAACAGCGGTGTCGAATATCGAACGAAATTTCCGTTCTATTTCCTGTTGTGCTTTAGTTCGGTCAAGAAGGATGCGAATTTGTTGGCGAATGACAAAACCATTCAGTGGTGTGGTGATAAATTCATCGACATCGACGGTAAAGGCATCATTAAAACTGGAAGCATCCTCAACGTTGAGAATTATGATAATCGGAATTCGTTTACCCCACGAAGTAACACGAATTTTTTGACAGACAGAAAAATTTTGAGAGTTGGCTTCTAAAATGATTAAATCAGCAGTCTCGATTTCTTGAGCATGAGCAAAAAGATCATCACCATTTTCGAATCCGGTGACGTGAAAATCAAAATCAGATAAAAAATCAAAAAATAAATTTCTTTTCGATGCTGAATTATGGCTAATTAAAATAGTGAACATTAAGATAATGATTCCAAAATGACGGGTATAAAAAAACCGGACCCACCATCTTATAAAGATGGGTCCGGTTTCCAGATGACTGCATGACACCGGAAATTGGTTCAAGTGCGAATATGACCATCTCCCAGCACAATGAATTTTTGAGAAGTTAACCCCTCCAGCCCTACTGGACCTCGGGCATGAAATTTATCGGTGGAAATGCCGATTTCTGCGCCTAAACCGTATTCAAAGCCATCGGCAAAACGCGTCGAGGCATTCACCATCACAGAACTCGAATCAACCTCGGCAAGAAAACGCCGAGCCTTGCTCCAATCTTCGGCGCAGATGGCATCGGTATGAGCTGATCCATACATGGCGATATGATCGAGGGCGGCATCAATACCGTCAACCACGCGGATCGAGAGAATAGGCGCCAGATATTCTGTGTTCCAATCCTCCTCGGTCGCCGCTGTCACCGTCATGTTGGCGAGCAACGCCTGGGTGGCATGACAACCGCGTAATTCCACGCCTTTTTCCACATACATGCTGGCCAGGCGCGGCAGGATACGCGGAGCAATAGCAGTATCCACCAGCAAGGTTTCCATGGTATTGCAGGTGCCGTAGCGCTGGGTCTTGGCGTTGAAAGCAACACGCACCGCCTTTTCGAGATCAGCGCTTTCATCAATATAGACATGACAGATACCATGTAAATGCTTGATAACAGGCATTTTCGCTTCCTTGCTGATGAGATCCACCAGCGATTTACCGCCTCGAGGAATGAGCACGTCGACATATTGATTCATGCGCAACAATTCACCAACTGCAGCGCGATCGGTGATTTCGATTACCTGCACTGCTCCGGCAGGTAGCCCGGCTGATTCCAATCCTAAATGAATGCACGCAGCAATGGCCTGATTGGAATGCAGGGACTCTGAGCCACCACGCAAAATAGCGGCATTGCCCGCCTTCAGGCATAGCCCGGCAGCGTCTGCGGTTACGTTGGGACGCGATTCATAAATAATCCCGATGACTCCCAAAGCTACCCGCATCCGACCTACCTGAATGCCGGAGGGCCGATAAGCAAGATCGGTTACTTGACCAATGGGATCGGGTAATGCCGCGATCTGGCGTAGCCCCTCGGCCATGCTGGCGACTCGCGCGGGAGATAAAGCAAGGCGGTCAAGCATTGCTTCATCCAGGCCATCACGTTGACCTTTATCCAGATCTTGGGCATTGGCCGCGAGTAAGCTCGCACGGGTTTGCTCCATGGCCTTCGCCATGGCAAGCAAGGCACGGTTTTTGGTAGCGGTTGGGGTACGTGCGAGGATCCGGGCACAATCCCGAGCGCGAACGCCAACCTGCGTCATGTAATCATGAATATCCATGGTTAATTGATTCTTGAATAAAATTTTGGATGTTAGCGCTGGACATAATGGCAAAGCACGTTTAGCTCTCGCCGTATACCGGTAGGGCCACGCCATGAATGGCCCGTGCGGCATCCGAGGCTAAAAACAGGATAACATCTGCCAACGCCACCGTTGGAACCCATTTGCTAAAATCAGCGTCGGGCATAGCCTCACGATTCTCTGAGGTATCGATTGTGCCCGGCAGGATGCAATTGACATTGATCCCATAACCGCTGTTTTCCGCCGCTAGAGTTTCGGTTAGGGTAATTACCGCCGATTTGGATACACAATAAGAACCCATGTTCGCCTTCCCTTCCAGGGCGGCACGCGCGGCAACATTAATAATCTTTCCGCCACCCTGCCTGCGCATATAAGGTACTACCGCGCGACTCATGAGAAAAGCCGAACGAACATTTACATCCAGCATGTTGTCCCATGCTTCCACAGGAGTTTCATGAATTGGCGGACCCATGGTAAAACCACCGGCGATATTGGCCAGCACATCGATTCGTTCATAATGGGAAATAGCCTCTTCCACCGTATCCTGGATCTCGCTTTTATTGGTGAGATCAGCGGCGAGCAATAATATCCCTTCTGAGGCTGGCCACGCCCATTCCAAATGTCCGCGATTACGCCCCACCAACGCCAAATGAGCACCCACACAGCGGAACGCCTCGGCAGTCGCGCGACCCAGATTTCCAGCCGCCCCTGTAATCATTACCACTTTTCCCGCGAAGCCAAACATGAATTGCACCTCATCATTGTCTCGGAGATACCCCTGGCTTTAGCCATGGGAAGGATAAAGAGACGGTTATTGCAACCGTCATCTCAGCATCTGTCGTAAAATTTCCAGGCGTGCCGGAGTGCCGACATCGATCCAGTTTCCTGACCAATGTTCACCGCTGACGCGATTCGCCGCCATGGCCGTGCGCAGCAATGGCGCCAGAGGAAAGGCTCCTGACGCAGGATTCGTGAAAAGTTCCGGGCGATAAACCCCGATTCCAGCGAAAGTCAAATTTTTCCCTTCGTTCGTAGTTACCCGTCCATTGTGCAGGACAAAATCCCCCTGTGGATGATGTAATGGATTATCCACCAGTACCAGGTGGGCAAGGTCATCTGAAGTCGGCATTTCTTTGATCCGATCATAAGAATAATCGGTCCAAAGGTCGGCGTTGACCACCAAGAACGGTGCCGAGCCAAACAGAGGAAGCGCACGTGCAATTCCTCCGCCGGTTTCGAGGGGATTCGCGCCTTCTGGAGAATAATGAAGCCGCAGACCGTAACGCGATCCATCACCCAGGGTTGACTCGATTTGTTCTCCTAAACGACCGTGATTAATTACCACCTCGGTGATCCCAGACGCGACCAAGGCCGCCAGATGGTATTCGATCAGCGCCCGTCCTCCAGCCTGGAGTAGCGGTTTCGGGATGAGATTGGTCAGCGGACGCATCCGCTCACCATGACCCGCTGCCAATATCATTGCTTTCATCAATGTCCCCGAGACACCCCGCACCCTCAGGGCGGGAAGGAAAAAGGACGGTTTTCTCCGCCTCTTGAGATAGTAACTTCTTAAATTTGAAGATCTTTCCCAGTGCTCTATCCTTATAATGCACACCTTGCGGCGTGGCTCCCCTCGCTCGTTTATTAGTATGGTTTTGTACCCTTTCGGGTTTTTCCTTGGCAGAGCAGCACTGGCTCGACCCCATTAACTGGCTTAACCGCTGACTACAGAGTTCGGAATTTAGGAAGCATCCTAATTTGCTTTCACAAGCATCACCTTATTAAGGAGGGGTAATTAGCGGCACTGATTTCCACGAAAGCCGTGGCAGAATCTCGGTTCGCAGCCAGGCATGAAAAGGGAGAAGATCTTGATATTGAGCTGAAATTTCTAAGACATAGTTCAGAGTGCGAGGAATATCGGCAAGATAACCGGATTTACCGTCACGGTGATTAAGCCGGGAAAAAATCCCGATGGCCTTCAGGTGACGTTGAATCCCCATGCGGTCGAACCATCCCAAGAACCGACCCGGGTCATTCTCACAAATCACTCCCGCCTGCAAGGCCAGATCATGATAGCCCAATGCCCATTCCTGAACTTGTTCGCGTGGCCAAGCGATATAACAGTCACGCAATAATGAAACTAAGTCATAAGTCACGGGACCGACGACTGCATCCTGAAAATCAAGGATACCGGGGTTATTTTTTTCAGTCACCATCAAGTTACGAGAATGATAATCTCGATGTACGCATACCATCGGCTGTTCCATGGCCGAGGCCGTAAGCGCGGAAAAGGTTGCGTCCAGCAAAGCGTTTGCACCTTCTCCTAAAACCATGCCCAAGTGACGCCTAAGAAACCAATCCCTGAACAAGGACAGCTCGAAGTCAAGCAATCGTGCGTCGTAGGGAGGTACCAGAGAAGTAGTCACTGGTCCACAGGCTTGCAAGGTTAGCAAGGCGCTCAATGCGTCACCGTAGAGTCGCTCGACGGTAGCTGGCCCTAATCTAGACAGATAAAGCGTCGCGCCTAGATCCGTGAGGAGAAGAAAACCTTGCGTAAAATTCGCTTCCAATACTTCCGGGACGTTCAGCCCAAAGGAGCGAAATTCCTGCGACAGCACCACAAAGGGACGACTATCTTCTTTATCTGGCGGGGCATCCATGACAATTAGGGTGGAATCGGGTCGGTAAACACGAAAATAGCGCCGAAAACTGGCATCCGCCGACGCTGGCGCAAGGTGAAATGTTCCTTTATTAAATATCCCGTCAAGCCAATTGGTAAGTTCTGTAAGACGTGCGCTCAAAGATGTTTATACCTTAATTAAGGTCCAATGAATCGTGAACCGTGCTGTAATGCGCGGAAGACTACCAGGGAAGGCATAATGCGACTCAACATTAGCGGCAAATTCCAAGATGAACAATTTAAGGACATTCACCCACCGCGCCTGGCTTGCAGCGACGACGATCCATCCATATCGCATTATCGAGGCGCGCCTTGTCTAAGCGTGCTCCGCTCATGTCTGCACCGACCAAAGTAACGTGATTCAAGTTTGCCGCTGTAAAATCTGCGCCAGAAAGTAAGGCACGATCCAGACGTGCATTCTCAAGTACGGCCCCCAACAAGCGTGCATCCTGCAAGTTGGATTGGATTAAATTGACGTTGCGCAACGTAGCATTGCTGAAGTTCACCTCGCGGAGATCCGCTTGCTCCAGGATGGCACCATCCAAGGTAGCGCTGGTTAGATCGGCCTTGCGCGCTTTGGCATCGTACAAAGAAGCGCCCTCTAGGTGGGCACGAATTAGCCTGGTAGCTTCCAAATCAGCGCGATTCATGCGCGCGCGATCAAGACGCGCATCAACGAAAGAAGCCTGACGTAGATTGGCACCCACCAATCTGGCTGCACTCAACCGTGCTCCGTCAAGATGGGCGGCGGTAAGATTGACAAAACTGAGGTCGGCTTCCACGAGATTGGCCTCGTTCAAATTAGCTGCCGTGAAATTGGTACGAACAAGTGTTGCGTGATCGAGCTGCGCGCCCTGAAGGTCAGCGTTGCGTTTGTCACAACCAATCCAGATGACGCGGGGCACCGGAGGATCGCTACAAGCCGATCCCGCGAACCGGGTTCCAAGCAAAAGAGACAGAAGGAATACGCCAACAACTATCCGGCGCAAATTGGTGAGGGTCGAAAAAATCATCCCGCATTTGCGGCGCGAAAACTCCCGCCTTATAAGAGGTGAAAGAAGCGCCGTCCTCCTGTTTAGTTGATAAACATAGCTATCGCTACGACTGAGAATTGTTCAGTGCCCAGAATTAATAAAACGCACCAAAGTGAGTCTTTTACTTCGTTTCAAGTCAGATTTATTGAATCTTAGGTTAATCAACTTTAAAGGCTCAGTTTCATAAAACTGCCCTCCTTTTAATCGGGAGTAGCTGACAATGCTATTGTACATTGCTTACTTAATTCGTAGCGATTTTTCTATCACTTTTGTATAAAAATTAATTTTTAATGCTTAAATTCCTATACAGCCGCTTAACGGCTGTACAGAAATTCGATTCAACGGTTCTTGACATCACATGGATTTTTCGCATTCCGTAATTAAGGCATCCAATGCTTTTACTGTACTTTTAGCCTCTTCCTTAATTTCCGTTAAAAATTGCAATTCGGATTTTGATACTTTGCCATCTTCAAGAATTGTCTTTCGTAAAACATTAACCTCTTTTTCACTTATATGTCCATCCATCAACACAAAAGCTTTTGCTACTTTGCGCCAGTCAGCCATGTGAAAACCCTCTTTAAGATTAAGGTAATATTTTAAACATGAATAATTGATATTGTGTACTGCATTATAGCCATCATCGCTAGTGATAACGACTAGCGACGATTATAACACCGTGAGCAAATTATCGATATTAAATATCCAAATTAATCGCCGCCAATGCATTACGTTCGATAAATTCGCGACGTGGCTCCACCTGATCGCCCATTAAAGTGGTAAAAATGTCATCTGCAGCGATGGTGTCCTCGATCTGAACCTGAGTCAATCGTCGGGTTTCCGGATTCATGGTGGTCTCCCAAAGCTGTTCGGGATTCATTTCACCTAGGCCTTTATAGCGCTGAATTTGTTGGCCACGTTTAGCATCTTCCCACAACCAGTCGACCAACTCGGCGAACTCGCTCACTGATTTTTGACGCTCGCCACGACGAATAAAGGTTTTCGCTTCAAATAATCCTTTAATTTTTCTACCAAAAGGTGCCAATACGTTACAGTATTCAGGTGAACGAAAAAATCCCGTTTCCAATGGATATTCATGGATTACACCATGATTTATTTGACGAATGAGTGCCATTCCCTTTGCATCGATTATAATACGATGAATAACGATTTCTGTGCTGTCCTTGATGACGAGTCGGCGATCCAGCTCTTGATACCAATCACGCAATTTTTCAGAATCGTCCAGATCTTGTTGAGTAATTACAGGCATATAAAGAATTTTTTCAAGCACCACGGCAGGTAGGCGTTTTGATAAATGACAAATAGTACGTGTTACTGTATGGTTATATTCAGTTACCAGCAATTTTAGAGCTAATCCCGTGATGGGTAGAGAATCTACGTTTACTAAAAATTCTGCGCCATCAAGGGCTGTTCCCAGCAAATACCCATCTAATTCATTATCGTCTTTAATATAGGTTTCCTGCTTGCCTTTTTTAATTCTATATAATGGGGGTTGAGCGATATAAACATGACCGCGTTCGACCAAGGTGAGCATTTGTCGATAAAAAAAGGTTAATAATAATGTCCGAATGTGGGAACCATCCACATCTGCATCTGTCATGATAATGATGCGATGATAACGGAGTTGATCTGGATTAAAATCTTCCGTTCCTATTCCGCAGCCCAAGGCAGTAATCAAGGTTAAAATTTCAGTGGAAGAGAGCATTTTATCAAAGCGTGCCTTTTCCACGTTCAAAATTTTTCCTTTCAGCGGCAGGATTGCCTGATAATGTCGATCACGTCCCTGTTTAGCGGATCCTCCCGCGCTATCGCCCTCGACTAAGAATATCTCGGACAAAGCGGGATTTTTTTCCTGACAATCGGCTAATTTTCCCGGAAGCCCCGCTACGTCCAGAACTCCTTTGCGACGAGTGGTTTCTCGCGCTTTACGCGCCGCCTCGCGGGCGCGTGCAGCATCAATGATCTTGGCGGTAATCATTTTGACTTCGCCTGGATTTTCCAGAAGGAATGATTCAAACTGCTCCGCCACCGCCGCCTCGACGATACCTTTTACTTCGGAAGAAACCAGCTTATCTTTGGTTTGCGACGAAAATTTTGGATCCGGCACTTTCACCGATAAAATAGCCGTGAGGCCTTCGCGGATATCTTCACCCGCGATGACCACCTTGGCCTTTTTAGCGATTCCTGTTTGTTCTATGTACTGATTGATCGTCCGCGTCAATCCCGCGCGAAAACCTGCCAGATGAGTGCCGCCATCTCGTTGGGGAATGGTATTGGTAAAACAAAAAATATTTTCCTGATAGGAATTATTCCATTGCATCGCCACTTCAACCGTTACCGCAACGCGATCTACTTTAAAATAAAGTACAGTGGGATGGAGCGCGGTTTTATTCCGATTAAGATGTTCAATAAATTCAGCGATCCCGCCTTTATATTCAAAGATATCATTTTTTGCTGTACGTTCATCGGTCAGTGTAATCAGAATTCCTGGATTGAGAAAAGATAGCTCACGTAATCGTTTTGCCAAGATATCATGGTGAAATTCAATATTGGAAAAAGTTTCAATGCTGGGTTTGAAACGGACTGTGGTCCCGCGCTGGTCGGTTTCACCGGCCACTACTAAGGGTGCAAGTGGTTCACCATGGGAATATTCTTGAATATGAGTCTTCCCGTCACGATAAATAGTAAGCCAGAGCTTTTCGGAGAGCGCATTGACTACGGATACTCCGACGCCGTGCAGGCCACCGGAAACTTTGTAAGAGCTATCATCGAATTTTCCGCCAGCGTGTAAAATAGTCATAATGACTTCCGCTGCGGAGCGACCCTCCTCCTGATGGATATCAACCGGAATGCCCCGCCCATTATCGGATACACTTACCGAATCATCTGGATGAATGGTAACGTCAATCCTTGAGCAATAACCAGCAAGAACTTCGTCAATGGCATTGTCCAATACCTCGAATACCATGTGATGCAACCCAGTACCGTCGCTGGTATCGCCAATATACATCCCAGGCCGCTTGCGCACTGCATTGAGTCCCTTGAGTACCTTAATATTGGTCGAATCATAGGTCGAATTAGGCTTTTCACTGGTCATATAGGTTAATTTTCTTACCTGTTAGTCATCGTTCGGTGTTGTCTTCCATCAGATGCATGCTGATCTAAAATATAGAATCAGCATAGTAATATCCAAGGTAAGAACAAAGTACCAAACTGGAAGCCCACCGAAGCAATCTCTAGGTGTAGTATGTAGTTATTTTACTCGATCCGTTTAATATGGGTTGTTTTTTTAATTAAAAGAGCATACTTGCTTATTAATTATTAAATTACTATTTTTCAGCATGTTATAATAAATAAATTTTTACTTGTTTTTTTATTTAATTTTGTGGAAAAATTTCTTGATGTTTATCGTAAGGTATTTTATTTATCACAAAAAACATTCTATAATCTTTGGATAGTTAAAGCAGTTCAAAATTCGTACTATATATTCTCCATCTATCATTATCGTCATGTGGAGGTTGTCTTAAATGAGAAAATCATAAGGTATACTGTGATGTCATAAGCTGTGGGGGAATCTATAGGTTATCCTAGTATTAATCTCGGAAATCCTGTGGTTCAAATATTTAAGCATGACGCTGGTGAAACTGCTGATTTAGTGGTCGCGGCGTCGAAAGTAGCGAGAGGTAGCGGTGAGCGGACCGGCCTTTGGTATTCCTAGCCTGGCCGTGCGTTGGCTAGGCGCTTTGTTCGCGGTGCTTGCCACCTATAATCCGAGTGGCAGCTCCTATGTCCACTGGCTCGTGGACCTTTCTGATCATCGTTGGTCATTAAAGGCGCTAGTGGGTATTTTACTAGTAGTCGTAAATATGACTTTCTACTACGCCAGTATGCGTTCATTACGAAGTAGTGGGATGTTCGCCGCTGTAATTTTTTGCATTACTGCGGTTTGGACACTGTTGGACTACGGCTACCTGCAAACACTTGCCTTCCAAACGTGGATTACGGTGATACTGATATTATCGGGTAGTATTCTGGCATTGGGCATGTCTTGGTCCCATATCCGTGGTCGTCTCTCCGGACAGTCCGACTCCAACGATGTTACCCTCTAAATGAGATCTATTTCGCACTCACTCGGCCGTATGTTTGGGAGGGTAACACGGTCTCTGGGCGGATGGTTTAATGAATGGGTAGTTGGGCAGCGTAGGCGATTTACTGCATGGATGAAGGTATTAAAGCTACGGTTTGCCGCATGGTCTTCGTGGCGTCATCCGGTGTGGATGGTGGCGCTGGCGTTGCTGGTGGTGATGCTAATTTTAATGCGTAGCCCTGCCCGTTCGGTGGCGCCGGCACACCGTCTGGTGCTGTCCGCCACCCCCATGACCATCCTGCCCAGTAAGGTTGTCACGGGGATGGATGCCGCAATTGTCGCAGCATTGGGTGATGCCCGACAGGAAGCGGTAGGCCTGGGTCAACGCAAGGTTGCGGCATTGGTTGGAACCCTTGCACAACGGGTTCAAACCGATTTCGTGCCTTGGTATTTATCCTTTGGGCGACGTAAGTTGGAAGAGATCAGGGCCTACAACACTTTTGCCATGAGCTGGCTAGGTGGTCTTGCGTCGGGAAATTTTCAAGATGAATCGCGCAGGATTTTGATTAAAACTTTCGAAGAGGAATTTGCGGCGCGTGTCCTTACACCGATGGAGACGCGCCAAGCCTTGCAAGCCATTGGCCGTGAAGTTGCTCAGGATTATGGAACACGGGTAACCGTAGCGCTTCAGAATCTCCAGGAGCGGCGTTCGATGTCGTTTGCTAAGTGGCATAAATACTTACAAAAACTTCCGCCAGGGCGACTTACCCTGGCGGGAAAACCGATGCTGGTTCCTTTACCTGCGCTAGCAGCTCCAGATCCCATTCGTGAGGTTCTGGGCGAGGACATTGGCAAAACCCTAGTGGAACGTTTCACGTCATTCCCTACAGTCGCTTCTGATTATAGCGATCTTCAAGTCCGTGATGGCCGGGTTATCTTTGAAGTAGGTAGAAACGCCTGGACTTACTATGGATCTTACGTAGTTTATTGGATTGTATTAATTTCATTAATCAGAAGTGGATTTATTCCCATTAATCTCTCTGGTGCCTTGGTGGGATGGTTGATCTGGGAGACTTTCGCCTGGGGTAGCTGGATCACTTGGGAATCTCTCGACTTCGAACAAACTCGCCAACAGCTTGAGCCAATTATTGTCCGTCATTCAGATGCTTATTTCTCAGGAATGCGCGCGACGCTTACCGACCCTGGGGCTGAAGGTCCGTTTCAGGTGTTTCACGCGTTGGAGCGGAGCTGGGAGGGGAGTTAAACCCTGGGCCAACATTAAGCAAGGGACGGATTCGTGCCAGACGGGCACCAATCGTTGCTTGTTGTTCTGCAAGCCAGGTTTTTCGCAGGCGTTGATGTTCATTCTCCAATACTCGATGGATTTCGCCTTCCATATTCGGACGGCTGATACCGGCGTCGGTTTGACTAAGCATGTAGTCAATACTGAGAAAAGCAACGATAACCGCTGCGAGATTACTTACACTGCCCAACAAAGTCTCCGTCTGGTTGCCAATTGCCTCTCCGGCGGCAGTCACCGCCGCCGCAACTGGTGGGCGGATAGTAAGACGCGCTAGTAATGGACGTGCGGCGCGAACCTTGACTGGGCTAGCAACAGCTGAAATATCTGCCATTAAGGCTCCCTGCTCAATTGGCAAAGAAATTTCCTCTGCCTCTTCGCCTTCACCAAGCGAAGGTGGCAATGTTTGGCCATGCAATAGCGCCACCGTGCGCAAGGTATCGGTCACGACCATATCCACTGTGGGGCGCATATCTGTAAGCCAGTGTTCGTGGGCGTTCCGCAGCGCGGGAATACCACCGGCAGGTTGTAGAACCAGCTCATTGAATTTGCTCGCAATCAATTCGTTCCAGACCGAATTGATTTGCTCTAATTCCGGATTTTCACTGAAGGGCAGAGTAATTGCGGTCAACATGCCCTCGCGTAAAAATTTATAACCAGTTCGCCAGCCGAAGGCCCATTCACCAAACGCAGAAACACGGCTGTGAAAATCGGTGAATAAGGGGTCCAGAATTGCATCCAAGCGCTCGGCGGCGGTCGCCGCGAGAAGGCGGCTATCACGCTCAATTAACTTTTCGCTTGAAGTCAATACTTGCGAAATGGGAACACTAGCGACCGGAGCTACCGTCTTGAGAGGTGATGGACGAGAAAAGCCAAACAAGGCTGCTGAAAGCAATCCTGCACTGGCTAACGTCACCGCAAGTCGGATAACAGATGCGGAAAAGAATGGCCAGATAACATTTGCTGGTTTAGTGGAGAAAATGATCGATCGTGGGGATATTTCAGTACGCCCGGGATTGACGGGTATCATGGCGTTCTCGAACAATTTATTGAATTTTAGAATCAGTTTAGATTTTTGTAACATTAGTCTCAACTTTGACAGAATCAAAGACAAAGGCCAAACCAAGTGGTTACTTTCAAAGAATCCATCTTGAAGCGAGCCAGGGAAGGCGAGCGACTTTTGCCTCTGATTGCGTAGCGTAGCGGAGCAGAGGACGCAGGGGAAGATCGCGTCGGCGTAGTTGCGATGGTGAGGGCGCAGGGTTATCATCATTTTGGGGTTAGGGTATGCGGTTCTGTCAAGAAGACCCGGAAGAGCAGGTAAAACTCGCCAGGCAATGTCGATGATAATCGCTGCAGGCGGGAGGGCCACGGAAGTTATGCGCGTGGAGGACGATAGCCCCAAGCGCCGGTGGCGATGGCGTTACCGGAATGCAGGCGTCCGATGAATCGCGAACCGTGCGGCTATGCGCTGGAGGTCGTCGTGGATGACGACCTACTCAACATTAGCGGCGAACTCCAAATAATAGCTTACCACCTCTATTCGAGGTTTGACTCAAACGTTGATGGGGTCTTACGGTCATGGAAAAAGCAAACAAAGGCGGTTTAAGCCGTCTGATATCTTGGTTATGGCGATCCGAAGATGTGGGCGCTGTACCCACAGAGGTTCCGCGGTTTCAATCACGAATACGCCGTCCCCCGTTGGTAACTAATTCCACGCGCGTGGGTGTGCCCCACGCCGAGCGCCCACACGCCGATCCGATGCATAGGGATTGTTCCCACGCTGATGAGCATAACGGACGTTCGCGTGGAAAATCGGTACCCGTGGAGCATTCTCATGCGGAACCAGTGCAGGTTGCACATACGGATGGCAAACATGTGCCAGCCGAACACGGACACAAGGATCCAGTACACGCAGAGCACACGCATGGTGGACCGATTCCCGTTGAGCATGAACACCTCGCTCATGTCGAACATGGTCACAGCCATGGTCACGACGATCATGGTCATCACGAAGTGCTGGTGGCAAAGGGTACGGGTGGACACCTGGCGCTCCATGGCAATACCCTCCACTTAACCAAGGGAGGACTCTTCGGCTTTTTTGTAACCTTACTCGGTCTGCATGGGGGACATGCTCATCAGACTATTCGCGTGAGTGATATTTCTGCCATTGAATTCGAAAAACATGGCCTGTTCTTCCATTATGTCCGCTTCTGTTATCCCGGTGCGCCCAAAGAGAGCGGTAATCATTTACATGACATGATGGCGGACAATGCACTGTTGATGAGTATATTCGACAACCGTGGACTTTATCGGATTAAGGAGCGTATCGAACAATCCATGGAAACGAAAGCATCATGAGCCGGATTCTCCCACTCCGTCGGGTTGTTGGGGTTCTTATTTTGCAGAGCCTGCTAATTTGGGAGACAGGCTCAACCGCCGCCGCTACTGTCGAGGAACCGGTTGCGGCGGCTATGCCAATCGTCCCATCCAGCGCGGAGCAACACTGGTTGGTGTGGTACGGAAATGATAATAAAGTCCATCGCCAACAAGTGGATGGCAATGCTTACGCAGAGTTGCGTCAGTCTTTACGCCAAGTTCGGGAAGAAGATCTTCATCGTCTAAAAAATCTTGCCAATGATTACCTTCGTATCGACCTAGAATCGATTTTTACTGATCTGGATGCACGACGCGAATCTTTTTTGCTTACCCTTTTTGATTTCGGCACTAGCAGTTCCTTGCTTGGAACAGCATTGACCGCCGCCGGACAAGCGCTAAAATCAAATGCAGAAAATGCGGAAGCAGCCCTGGAACAAGTGCGAGAAGCTACTGCCAAGGAAGTCGTTAATCAGTTTCGTACTCATTTGATTGCTCCGCAAACGATGCTACGCGCGCTACGCGCCGCAGCGGGGCGCTCGCTTGGGTTACTGAAGCAAGATCTTTTACAGGACTGTGACCGTTACGATCGTGCCTTCCGTGGGTTCGTGTTGGAGTCAACCGCAACCATGGAAACCTTAGATGTAATGACTGGCTGGCAAGTCGATATTTCCTGGCGCCCGGAAACCGCGACTTTTCGTTCTCTGTGTGCGGGATTACGTCATGTTGATCCTGGTATTTACTTGGTCGAATCCTCGCTGGCGGAGTCGTTTGTGAACGCTGAACCGTCCATGTATAACGAGGCTCTGGAATTGGTTTTACCAATTGCGAAAACTTCACTAGAATTAAATAATTATACTGAAAATGCTAGTACCTCGCTTGGAGCTTGGGGAATACCGAAGAATTGGGCAAATCCTCCGGCAACCGTCGTCAGCTATATTGCCCATACTCAGATTCTGGCGCGCCGCGTGGGAGAGCGTCTTGATGTACGCCGCAAACGTCCTCGTTTGCGGGTAACGCTCCAAAAAACTCTAGATGAACTTCAGGTTGATCTCGTGGAACGCCTAAGACGCACCTGCGACGAATTCATTACCACAGAACTAGATCGTATTGAGTTAGGACTGGCGGCACGCGGCGAAGGTGTTTGGAGCATGCCATGAATGATGACTGGCAAAATCATCGATTTTTGATGGCCTTAACAAGTCTTGTACTCATGGTTGGAGTGGTGGTGGCGGCTTTGCGTATTGTTCCCCGCCCACCAAGCTCACTCGTTCCCGATGTTTCCTATGTAACCCTCGGAAGTCTTGACGCTAATGCCGGAGAAGGACCCATATTCATCCTTGGTGACGATCTCTTTCCCCATCAATGCGGCAAGGCGCGCCTAATGGTTGAGGGTAAGCTAGATCTCCTAGCGTATGCCGATCCGACTTGCCGTAGCGGTGTTACCAAATCGCAACCCTTTTTATTAGCCGCGGATATCAGGGTTCCCTGGGCAGTGGTTCCCTCGACCGAGAGGGATGATTTGCGCCATCTAGCCGCTACAGTGATGGAACAATGGGAAAAAGTGGGTCATCGACTCATTCATAGCGCATTTTTCGAGCAGTCCTATGCTCCGATTATCAAAGAAATTCTGCGCGATGCCTTCCGTCAGGCATGGACTTCCCAAGCTACCGATCAGGCATTGACCCGCGCTGGGGAAACCTTTGATCATCGCCAAATCGATCAAATTATTGAAGGTATTCTTCCCATTTTTTTTGAAAAGGCTAAAAAAAATTTTTGGCAAACTGTCCGTGGCTATACAGAAACAATGTTTGGCAGCGAGGATAAAACCCATCAAGAGACAATGACAAAACTCGGCGTCGAAGTGTTTTCTGATCCACGAACTCGCGAACATATAACACGAACCGTTCCCACTTTTTTAACCAGCCGTGAAGTAATGACGGTAGGTGCGGTAATGGCTAAGGAATCTTTAAAAAGTATTGTTGACAACCCACGTACTCTACCGCTAATGGGACGATTGTTAACTGATCAACGTTTCCTGGCATTGCAACCATTTTCGACCGAAGTTGAACGATTTATCCGAGTTTTACCATTGCGTCTCATGCGCTTGCGTCGCCAGTTCGACCATAATCCCCTGGCGACTTACATCTTACGTAACATGATCCGTGGTCGCCGCAGTTTTTTGATTCTCATGTTGAGTCCACCACAAGAGTTGCAATTAGCCAATAGTGATTTACCTCCAGGACCTGCCTTGAGAAGGATCGAGTCGTCAACTACCAAACATTAAGGAACAAAATTTTCCTTAAATAAATTTATAGTTAATCACCCATACAGGCTGACTACCGGAAAAGGCCGTCATTTAACAACGACACGACCGCTACGGGGTCGCCGCTATTCTTCCCTAATTTTTTGAAGCTAAAGTCTCCACAGAAATATTCTGATGAATACTGTATCCAAGCTACCAAGTTTTACCGTTAAAGGTCTTACGATCACAACACCCGCCGGTAAACTATTGGTGGAAAACGCTGAATTCAGCCTTGCCCAAGGTGAGGTAGTGTTACTAGTAGGACCAAGTGGCAGCGGTAAGTCCACCATTATCAAACTTCTTAGTGGCTTGCTAGAGAACGAAGGTAAACCCTGGCGAATCGAAGGCACTCTGCTCCATGATGGCGAGGTTCGTAACCTTGCCCACGATCGCTGTGATATTGGTGGGTTGGTATTCCAAAACTATGCTCTTTTCGATGATTTAACCGCGATAGAAAATCTTGGCATCGCTTTAGATCACGCTAACCATACAGATCCGGCACTCATGGAATATTTGTTGGATCTCCTCGTCGATATTGAACCCAATCAGACTATTGCTTCATCAAGTGGCGGTCAACGTCAGCGTCTCGCCATCGCACGAACCTTATTAGCCAATCGACCACTACTCTTATTCGATGAACCTAACTCGGGCCTGGATCCTTCGACAGCACAGCGACTTGGCGCATTAATTCAAGACCTTTGTCGACGGATGGGACGACCAGCGCTAATTGTTGCTCATCATGTAGATGATATTTTGCCCTTGGCAGATGCCGTCTACCTGCTGGATAGTCGGACTCACGCACTGCGTACGCTACCGCTTGATCGGGAAGCCGTTGATGAGGCCTTATTAGCCGTAGGAACGGTAACTGAAGAAAAAGAGGAAGGAGCACCGGCGATATTAGCTACTCCGTCTTCTGTATCGGACATCACTGCGCGTTGGCAGCGACGTCTCAAATCACATGCCGCCCATCGCTGGTTTTTCCGCTATCTATATGAATATTTTTGGATTCTTTGGGGTTCTCCCTTGATGTTGCTTTATATTTTTTCTGGAGCTGGCATCGTTGGATTTGTTACCCTGTGGTTCGGCTTTAATTATGAATTATTAGGTGATGCGATTCGATCCTTTATCCATGATGAGTCCTTAGCGGGACTTGGCTTCATTGAGAGTTATATCGCCGTGCCCCTAATTAGCTGCATACTCATGGTGGCACGTAATAATGCAATTATCACGGCAGACGTGGGTAACCGTGTCCTTTCCGCTCAATTTCTCGCCATGCGTAATCTCCACATTCCAGGACGAGCATATCTAACAGCGGCAATATTAATTAATACGATTATAGGCGCGCTGGTACTGGTTGGCGCTTCATTAGTAGTATCAGGATGGGCATCATTTAAGACATGGCAATTTTTGTTTCATGATCAGCCATTCGAGTTGTGGCAAGAAAATTTTTTCTACGTGCTGCTACGTAAACCCGCTTCGGCATGGCGTAATCTATTTTGGGTAGTAATAAAAGTTTTATTAAGTGGTGCCTGTGGCTCATGGGTGGCCATTCAGGCTGGATTTTCCCGTAAAGAATCAGTAATCGCGGTGAATTATGCTATTGCCCGCTCCATCGTAATGGGAGTAACGATAACTCTGCTGATTCATGCAGGAATCGCATTATTAGTGTGGCCATAACTACTCAAATTAAATACAATTCACACTATTTTGAGACTAATCAATCAATTATTTTTGTAAATCACCCCATAAATCCCGATTCCAATAAAGCTGCAAGGTGATTGACAATTAAAAATAAATACTCAAGATCCCTAATTTACGAACTTTCCCGAACAAAACGCTTTCATATTTAATCACGCTGTTTTTTCACTTCTGAAGTAGTCTTAAATTCGTTGTAAGTAGTCATTATAATAATTGGCTAAATTCATTTTCAATTTTTAATTGAATAATACAATGACAAATATTTATCACTGTCAAGTGTTTCTGGATAATGCAGACACTCAGGTAAGGAAAATGATTAACCAAGGTTTCACTTTAATTGAATTATTAATTACGATTGCCATCATTGGTATCCTTGCTTCTGTTACTTTTCGAGCATATTCAGTATATTTCGCAAAGTCGCAATTTACATCAGCCATGGAAGAAATCGCTGCTGGTAAAGCTACCATGGAAAACATGCTTTCTCAAGGAATTAAACCATTAACCGCTGATGATATAAGCTTGCAATCATCTACTAAATATTGTACTCAAATAACCATTCGTGATGAAACTTCTACTACCGGAGATATTTTAATTCGTTGTCAAATCAAAGGAAATCATCTGATTAATGGAAAAGTTGTTCGCTGGCGACGAAACTCGTCAAGTGGTACCTGGCGATGCACAACTAATGCGATATCCAAGTATATTGGGACATGTGAAAATGGTTTGTAAATTTTCAGCGTTGATGTATAGATAATATTTATATTATACTAATCAAAATTATTGATTATTTAATGCTTAATTTGTTAAAGGTAAAAGATATGGTGTTGCACGCTCATTTCTGGGTTGCTCAGAAAAATTTTCAATTTTATCTAAAATTTTTCCAAATTCATTCACTATGCTTGATTCTGGGAATGAGTCACTTGGCAGCGTAAGGGTTGACAGTCGGTGCTTGGCTGTTACAAAACTGTCTCCTTACTTCACCACTTTAACGGGCGATATTTTTCGGAGATAATCAAAGTTGACGATTATATCTCCTGGAGATATAATCTAAATAAAGTATTTAGATGCATATTATTGCCAATACCATAAAATTCAATACCTATTATTTGACGTTCGTCCGTAATAATTTATATTATAATGCTCATGGATAGGTTACCCAAATAATGTTAAGAACCGCACGGCTAAAGGCGGGGGCTTGAGAAGTCAAATTCACAAGTTCGGACTTGACCAGCCTAAGTCCAAAGTATCGGACTA
>CAUYTW010000134.1 GCA_963575715.1 Gammaproteobacteria bacterium
AACGCATCAAGGTTGACATCCCTATCCCGAAACGGGTTGCCACCTCATTATACGTCAACAATTCCTTTTCTTTTAAGTCAAAAATTCGTTTGCGAAAATCCAATGAATAACACATGCTAAAAACTCCTTATTTTCAAATGTAAGGTAAAAACCACCTGGCTTTAGCCGGTGATAGTGTAGTTTATAATTATACTATTTTATAGTTCTCTAGCTATAGTTTTTCGGTTAGCGACAGAGCTACGAACTGGCACACATCCGCAGGTGACATGACTCCAAAAACGTAGCGATGGTAATCAGTGACTTAGACTGGTCAAGTTCGAATTTGTGAATTTGACTTCACAAGCCCCCTGCTTTAGCCGTGGGGTTCTTGACATCCACTTCGTCGACCTGTGAAGGTAGAAGGAAACGTTGCGCGTAGGTGCGAAAAACGCCAGTATCCAAAAACAGCTCGAATATATCCGAATCGATGTGCTGCTCCTTGCGCATGAAATCCATGATCCTAATCGCTTCGGACAAGGTTTTACCCTTCTTGTAGGGGCGATCAACCGCAGTCAGAGCTTCAAAGATATCCGCAATCGCCATCATGCGTGCCATGATACTCATCTGGTCGCGTTTGATCCGTTTGGGGTAGCCGGTACCATCCATTTTTTCGTGATGACCGCCTGCAATCTCGGGCACCTGTTTCAAATGTTTCGGGAACGGTAGCTGCGACAGCATGATGATGGTCTGCACGATATGATTGTTGATGATATATCGCTCCTCTTCCGTGAGCGTGCCACGACCAATGCAGAGGTTGTAGATTTCACCACGATTAAGCTTGTTTGCGGGAATAGTAAGCTTGAAACCCCATGGATTGTCAGCGGGCATAAGGTCAGAAGAAGCGCGTTCGATTATGTGCTCTCTCTTGTCGGCGAGTAGTTGCTCGGTGACCGGCAGCACGGGGGCTACCAATCTCTCCTTTTGGCTACGCTCTTCGTGTGACAGGCCGATGCGATCGTCAAGCGTGCGCATCCAGGTGCGTTGCGCGATCTGATGGATGCGCTTGACCTTATCCTGAGAAATGAATTCTCCTCCTTCGTTGCAGTTTGCGATAAAGGCAAAGTCGTCATCAAGCGCCTTCCAGGTCTCTTTGAGATGCTCCTGCAACGTGTCCCGATCAGCCCCATTGCTCACGTTACGCCAGTATTCGATTTCAGCATCCCGTTTGATAACTTCAAAGCGCATTCGCACCTCGTGGATGCGATCGTAGATTGTCTCAAGCTTGGTAGCCTTGTCCACGACATATTCGGGCGTCGTGACCTTGCCACAATCGTGCAGCCAGCTCGCGATGTGCAGCGCCTCGCGTTCCTCTTCGCCCATGGCAAACTCACGAAATGGACCGTCGGTTGCCGCGCAGGCTGCCTCGGCCAACATCTTCGTTAGTTCAGGTACGCGCTGGCAGTGGCCGCCGGTATAGGGCGATTTCGCGTCGATTGCACTGGCAATAAGTTTGGTGACTGAATCGAATAAGTCCTTCTGTGCCCTAAGCAGCATCTGTGTTTCGATAGAAATCTCAGCGGTACCGGACAGCGCGGTGATAAATGATGTGAGCGAGCGCGGCAACTCGCCGGAATCGCCGGTAAAGATGCACATCGCTCCCAGCGTTTCGCTGCTGCGATTGCGTAGCGGCACGACGATAACGTTTTGTGGCATGGTAGACAGTGCTTTTGAAAATTCACCGAAAAGTTGTTGTCCCTCAGAGTCTACCGGATTGAGCTGCACAACTATTGTAGCATCGTCGGCAAGCGCGCGGCGCACAGGGTGACGGGACAACGTGTTGTCCGTCATGCTGATTGCGGCTGCGGTGATAGCGTCGGATTGTACCCGCGCCGCAGCGGGAGTAAGCACCGTTTCGTCGGCATTGAGTAGGTAGATAACACCGGCAGTTGCACCGGCTGCCGTGATGGTTTCCGCCAGCACATGTTCCAGCAAGTGGTCGAAATCACGCTCTGCGGCGATGGTTCTGGAGATGTCCAGAAACTTTCGGATCGTCACCTTCATCGAATCCATGGTTCCCGCCAGAGCGTCGATTTCGCTCACTACTGAGCGGACCGAGGTATGAGGAGTGGTGAAGTCAAATTCTTGTATAGCACGAGCCTCATTACGTAGCAAGCGCAATGGACCTGAGACCACTCGCGATAGCAACCACACCATTGGAATACACAACAGAAATATAGTGATGGTGCCAAAAAAGGCATTGCGCTGAATGAGGTAAGCGTTCGCCAGCAGTTCATCCTGCGGGGCGACAATCGCCAGACGTATATCGCCTTTCCGTTCACCACGCACGGAAAGGGCCTGGTCGAACACTCTCCAGACGCGTCCGTTTACCTGCAAGAGATACTTGTCGCGCACCGTCTGGGTAAGGACTTCTTTCATCATGCTCGCCATAATCGGCGCACCCAGTTCGTCGAGCCGAGCAAGGCGCGATGAGCTATCTGCCGCTTGAGCCTCGATGACCCGCTGTGACCCACTGTATGCCAGTACCATCCCGGAAGCGCGCAGATAGACAACCAGTTCTGAGGATGGCGTAACCCTCTGGTTCTGGAGCGCACGCGATAGCAGCTGTAAAGTTGTGTCCACGCCGATCACCGCTGGCCCGATAGCCGATTGTCGCGCGAAGGTGGTGCCAATTTCGTGTGTCGTAAAGAACGGATAGGGCTTGGTCTTGATCTGTACCTGCCCCCCAGCAGCCCGCTGATACCAATTGCTCGTGCGCGGGTCGTATTTGTAGTCTTGTGCGTCACGACGCGTAATTTCTTGAAGCTGGCTGTCAAGATAGAGGTACATACTACGGGTATTATCCCCAGTACGCTCAATACTCTGAATCATGTAGGCAGCGCCGTCGGATGCATGTAATGAACTGCGCAATGCAGCGTCTGTCGGGATGCGGCGAAAGAGAAAAAAATCGCCGTTCGGGTAGCCGGCGTAGATCGCGGACACCGTACTTTGTCGTAGCGCGTCCGCCAGAAACGGCGTACTCACCATGCGCTCGGACAGCGAAGCATCTTGGCCCAACCGCTGATGAGCCAGCAAATCGACCAGCATTTCCGCCGGCTGGTATATGTCCTCGAACTGTAGCGTCGCCTCCCGGCCGAGGCTGGCGAACAATTCATCCGATGCCGACAGGATCATGTTGCGGCTTTTGATGTAATTGAACCAACCAATAATTCCACTGGATACGAGGAAGAGCATGATGAATATGGTGGCGATGTAAATGTGAAGCGGCGCACGCCACTTGCATTCCAGCCACCAAACGGTCGTGGGAAGCGGCTCGCTTGCGGCAGTCATGGTAGAGGTGGAGGACATCGTCTGGGGTTCCGGTATGATCCTAATAATAACCTGAGTTATGAGTTTAGGAGTTATGCAGTTTAATTTGTAAATCTATAACAAGTTAGGAGTTACGCAGTTGACAAACAATTGCGTTAAAATACAACAATGAACCATC
>CAUYTW010000135.1 GCA_963575715.1 Gammaproteobacteria bacterium
GCGATTCATCCCCGCAACGCTACGCGATTGCGGGGTTTTCTCGCCAAAGATTTATCATAAATATGTTGACATATGAACTTTGAAGCAATAGCACAATGTCAGGCACTAGCGATTCACTATCCTCTATTATTTTAGTATTACCGTTTGTGGTTCCAATCTTGGCGTTTGCCAATGAAGCTCTTGAAGACACATTACCGATGGTGGTAGTCACCGCCACTCGTACCCCCCGTAGCGTGGATCGCACGCTTGCGCCGATTACAGTCTTGGAGCACAAAGAGCTTGTTCAGAGTGATGCAGTCACGGTCCCTGACGTCTTGCGTAACGTACCAGGGATGGATTTCAATTCCTCGGGTGGATTGGGAAAATTAACCAATTTGAGTCTGCGCGGTACCAATCCCAACCACGTTTTGCTGCTGGTGGACGGTATTCCCCTTGGATCTGCCACGGTTGGCACACCGGCCTGGGAATACTTACCGCTCGCTCAGGCCAGACGTATTGAGGTAGTGCGCGGACCGCGTTCGAGTCTTTACGGTTCCTCTGCTATTGGTGGCATTGTCCAGATGTTCACGCCCCAGGGTGAAGGACCGACGCACGTCGATGCTTCGGTCATGACTGGATCGTTGGATACCCACGATGCGCGCGCCAGCATTGCGGGCGCATCAGGGGATACGCATTTTCACCTAGGGGGTGGATGGTTATCGACGACAGGAATCAACGCGGGCAGTCCATTTAGCCTGAATGAATCCGACGCCGATGGTTACCGCAATTCATCGGTGGCGCTACGTCTTGATCACCATTTTGATAACGCTGAAATTGATTTTCATTTATTGCGCGCTACGGGTCACGGTGAATTCGATGGCGCATCCGACGAGAATTTTCTTCAGCGGGTTGCGGGAATAAATTGGACATTTTCTCCCCACGTCTCTTGGGAGACACGAATTACAATGGGCGAGTCGCGTGATGAACGCGATAGTGTTCCTAAGCCTGCTACTCGCTACCATACCCGCCGTGTTTATGTCGCTTGGCAGAATGATTGGATGCTGATCCCGGATCAAAGATTGACCATAGGGATGGATCGTCAACAGGATCATGTGGATTCCAATGACGCCTATACCATTACTTCCCAGGTCAACAACGGTTTTTTTCTTCAGCACCAGGCTACTTTTGGCCGCCACGAACTAATCGCTGGCGCGCGTTATGATGACCATCAAGCCTTTGGTGGCCACACCACTGGCAATCTTGCCTATGGAATGCACCTCGCTTTCGGTTTGTGCCTGACTGCTGCCTGGGGCAGCGCCTTCCGCGCACCTACCTTCAATGACCTTTATTGGCCATTGTCTTTTGGTTATCAGGGCAATCCAAACCTGCATCCTGAGACTGCCAATTCTTACGAAGTAGGACTGACGGCAAAACCTGTATGGGGAAACTGGGAGTTACGCGTTTTCCGTACCGATATTGACGATCTCATCACCTACGACGGTTCGACTACCCCCAGCAGCGTAAGAAACCTGGCGCACGCGCGCATTGACGGCCTGGAAGCAGGAGTGGTGAGGCGTATCAAAAATTGGAACCTTTCAGCGTCGCTGGCGGTATTGGATCCCCGCGACCGCGATACCGATAAAGTCTTGCCACGACGCACGCACCATACTGCCCAGATTGGCATTGCTCATCAGTTCGGAGCACTGCGCTCGGCGTTGACGGTGTTAAATCAGGGTGGGCGTTACGATGATGTGGCAAATGGCGTTCATCTCAAGGGCTACGCATTGGTGGGATTACGGCTTGACTACGCCCTGGATCGGGCGTGGACACTGACGGGCTGGGTGGATAACCTGCTGGATGAGGACTATCAAACCGTGTCCGGCTACAACACGCCTGGCCGCGTGATAATGACGGGAGTGCGTTACGCACTTCATTGATCGCGGCTATTTTGTTGTCTTAATCTTAGGAGCAGCCTGGGTTATTGAATGTCCATTGTCCTGCCGCTGGGTGTTTATATCCATGTTCCCTGGTGTGTGCGTAAATGTCCTTATTGTGATTTTAATTCGCACGCCTTAGAGGGAACAAGGATTGACGAATCAACCTATCTTGACGCGCTGATCATGGATTTAGACCAGGAGCCGTTGAGCGCACGAAAACGATGGGTATCCACCATTTTCATTGGTGGCGGCACGCCAAGCCTATTCTCCCCGACCGTGACCGCTAGGCTTTTGGCCAGCCTGCATACTCGACTAGCCATTATTACCAATGCCGAGGCGACCCTGGAAGCCAACCCTGGTACTGTGGACACTCGTCGTCTTATGGATTTCCGGGCTGCTGGGATTAATCGGCTTTCGCTCGGTATTCAGAGTTTCAATGATGGCAGCCTTGCTTGTCTTGGCCGCATCCATGATCGCCGTGAAGCCTTCGCTGCGTTTGACGCTGCACGCCGCGCCGGCTTCGACAACATCAACCTGGATGTGATGTTTGGCCTTCCAGGCCAGAGTCTGGAAGACGCCCAAGCCGACCTTGCCATCGCCTGCGCCCTGGAACCCGAGCACATTTCCTATTATCAACTCACCATTGAACCGCAAACCGCCTTCCACCATCATCCACCGTCGTTGCTGCCTGACGAGGATCTCCTATGGGCTATGCAGGAACAAGGTATGGAGTTATTGGCTGAAAATAACTACCTCCAATACGAAGTGTCGGCCTACGCCCGCCCGGGCCGATGCTGCCGGCACAATCTTAATTATTGGGAATTTGGCGATTACCTGGGAATCGGCGCGGGTGCGCATGGCAAAATTACCGATTCTACGGGGATCCATCGCCGTTGGAAGCTGAGTGATCCGCAAAATTATCTCGCCGGAATAAAAGCCTGCTCCTCCATCCGCAATCAGTATTTAGCCGGTGATGAATTGGTAACGAACTCCGATTTACCGGTCGAATTTTTGCTAAACGCCTTGCGTCTAGTGTCGGGAGTTCCAACGCAGTTTTATACCCAACGCACTGGGTTACCTCTAGTGGGTATACTCGACAAACTTACCACCGCGCGCGTTCAGGGTTGGCTGGAGAATCGGGAAGACCGTCTGGTACCCACCACCAGAGGGCGACGCTTTCTCAATGAATTGCTGGAGTTGTTTTTGCCGGATGGTAACACCGTTCTCTCAGACCTACCCAAATCTACCAATATGTAGAAGGGTAATCGTGCTATCTACCCCCTTGGGTTCATCTGGTGAGCGCCTACGCGGCCCAAGCGCGGCTAGTCTTGGCCAAGCAAGCCGTGGACGGCAAGTCCAACGAGATCACGGCCATCCCTCTGCTCCTGGACATGCTGGACCTGCATGGGTGGGAAGCCTGCAACATAGCGCGATTGCCCTGAGGGCGCTAATCCTTTTCTTGCCCTCGTCCAGACTTTTCAGGGGTTCGTAACTGAGTCTTGAAACTTGTACATAATTATACTAACCTATACATT
>CAUYTW010000136.1 GCA_963575715.1 Gammaproteobacteria bacterium
GCGCGGGAGGAGCGTTAATTATCGGGGAGACTTTGGCAGCCTCCGTGCAACTATAGCAAAGCCATTATAAAATGATTAAATCCATGACATATTCAATTAATTTCCGTCGCAAAGTACTCGCCATACAAAAACAAGAACAGCTCACTTACGCAGAAGCCGCAAGCCGATTTGGAATTGGGATTGCTACTTTGACGCGGTGGCGTTCACGCCTGGAGCCAAAACTATAGCTGTTCCGTTATAAAACGGACTAGGAGTTACGCAGTTGAACTTGTTACTCTATAAAAGGTAGGAGTTACGCAGTTGAATTTGTAACTCTATACAGGATTGAGTTTTTTCTGTCATTCTACGCGGAGGTCGCGTTAGCGACCGTAGTCGCAGAATCTATGTAAATGGATTCTGCGACTCCGCTTCGCTTCGCGCAGAATGACTTCCTAATTTTTCAACTGCGTAACTCCTAATAGAGTTAAAAGCTCAACTGCGTAACTCCTATTTAATTTTTTTGTTACCTTTGGTATAATTCTGGATATGATTAATCTGTGCATTGGTTAGGTGACACTCTTAAAATTGGAGATCCAGTCCACAGCCTATCACACAATTTTTAAGTGTCACCTTACTTATGCACAGATTAATATGTTAGAGAAACCTACCGGCTTTAGCCGGTAGTCGTTTAGTATAAATTCGATAATCACAGGGGACGTAACTATCGCCGTCCGTCCAAAGCAGCGTAATCAGGTTGATTCCTGGAACGGTTGCATGATGTTTCCCTGACCAATGATAATTGACCAGGTCGATTTGACGAGCGTAAGGCTTGTCAAGAGTTGAATCATCGATAACCAAAATCCCTTTGGTTTTATCGATGAGGGATTCTACTTCCAGCCACAATTCATCTGAATTGTGGCTCCTTACGGGATAAAAGCCGTGTAAAAGCGTCATGCGCGGGAGGAGCGTTAATTATCGGGGAGACTTTGGCAGCCTCCGTGCAACTATAGCAAAGCCATTATAAAATGATTAAATCCATGACATATTCAATTAATTTCCGTCGCAAAGTACTCGCCATACAAAAACAAGAACAGCTCACTTACGCAGAAGCCGCAAGCCGATTTGGAATTGGGATTGCTACTTTGACGCGGTGGCGTTCACGCCTGGAGCCAAAACTATAGCTGTTCCGTTATAAAACGGACTAGGAGTTACGCAGTTGAACTTGTTACTCTATAAAAGGTAGGAGTTACGCAGTTGAATTTGTAACTCTATACAGGATTGAGTTTTTTCTGTCATTCTACGCGGAGGTCGCGTTAGCGACCGTAGTCGCAGAATCTATGTAAATGGATTCTGCGACTCCGCTTCGCTTCGCGCAGAATGACTTCCTAATTTTTCAACTGCGTAACTCCTAATAGAGTTAAAAGCTCAACTGCGTAACTCCTATTTAATTTTTTTGTTACCTTTGGTATAATTCTGGATATGATTAATCTGTGCATTGGTTAGGTGACACTCTTAAAATTGGAGATCCAGTCCACAGCCTATCACACAATTTTTAAGTGTCACCTTACTTATGCACAGATTAATATGTTAGAGAAACCTACCGGCTTTAGCCGGTAGTCGTTTAGTATAAATTCGATAATCACAGGGGACGTAACTATCGCCGTCCGTCCAAAGCAGCGTAATCAGGTTGATTCCTGGAACGGTTGCATGATGTTTCCCTGACCAATGATAATTGACCAGGTCGATTTGACGAGCGTAAGGCTTGTCAAGAGTTGAATCATCGATAACCAAAATCCCTTTGGTTTTATCGATGAGGGATTCTACTTCCAGCCACAATTCATCTGAATTGTGGCTCCTTACGGGATAAAAGCCGTGTAAAAGCGTCATGCGCGGGAGGAGCGTTAATTATCGGGGAGACTTTGGCAGCCTCCGTGCAACTATAGCAAAGCCATTATAAAATGATTAAATCCATGACATATTCAATTAATTTCCGTCGCAAAGTACTCGCCATACAAAAACAAGAACAGCTCACTTACGCAGAAGCCGCAAGCCGATTTGGAATTGGGATTGCTACTTTGACGCGGTGGCGTTCACGCCTGGAGCCAAAACTATAGCTGTTCCGTTATAAAACGGACTAGGAGTTACGCAGTTGAACTTGTTACTCTATAAAAGGTAGGAGTTACGCAGTTGAATTTGTAACTCTATACAGGATTGAGTTTTTTCTGTCATTCTACGCGGAGGTCGCGTTAGCGACCGTAGTCGCAGAATCTATGTAAATGGATTCTGCGACTCCGCTTCGCTTCGCGCAGAATGACTTCCTAATTTTTCAACTGCGTAACTCCTAATAGAGTTAAAAGCTCAACTGCGTAACTCCTATTTAATTTTTTTGTTACCTTTGGTATAATTCTGGATATGATTAATCTGTGCATTGGTTAGGTGACACTCTTAAAATTGGAGATCCAGTCCACAGCCTATCACACAATTTTTAAGTGTCACCTTACTTATGCACAGATTAATATGTTAGAGAAACCTACCGGCTTTAGCCGGTAGTCGTTTAGTATAAATTCGATAATCACAGGGGACGTAACTATCGCCGTCCGTCCAAAGCAGCGTAATCAGGTTGATTCCTGGAACGGTTGCATGATGTTTCCCTGACCAATGATAATTGACCAGGTCGATTTGACGAGCGTAAGGCTTGTCAAGAGTTGAATCATCGATAACCAAAATCCCTTTGGTTTTATCGATGAGGGATTCTACTTCCAGCCACAATTCATCTGAATTGTGGCTCCTTACGGGATAAAAGCCGTGTAAAAGCGTCATGCGCGGGAGGAGCGTTAATTATCGGGGAGACTTTGGCAGCCTCCGTGCAACTATAGCAAAGCCATTATAAAATGATTAAATCCATGACATATTCAATTAATTTCCGTCGCAAAGTACTCGCCATACAAAAACAAGAACAGCTCACTTACGCAGAAGCCGCAAGCCGATTTGGAATTGGGATTGCTACTTTGACGCGGTGGCGTTCACGCCTGGAGCCAAAACTATAGCTGTTCCGTTATAAAACGGACTAGGAGTTACGCAGTTGAACTTGTTACTCTATAAAAGGTAGGAGTTACGCAGTTGAATTTGTAACTCTATACAGGATTGAGTTTTTTCTGTCATTCTACGCGGAGGTCGCGTTAGCGACCGTAGTCGCAGAATCTATGTAAATGGATTCTGCGACTCCGCTTCGCTTCGCGCAGAATGACTTCCTAATTTTTCAACTGCGTAACTCCTAATAGAGTTAAAAGCTCAACTGCGTAACTCCTATTTAATTTTTTTGTTACCTTTGGTATAATTCTGGATATGATTAATCTGTGCATTGGTTAGGTGACACTCTTAAAATTGGAGATCCAGTCCACAG
>CAUYTW010000137.1 GCA_963575715.1 Gammaproteobacteria bacterium
AAATCGCCATCATTCACCGCCTCACCGCCCGCTACCAGGAAAGCGTTTGATCGAACTCATAATCTGGTGCGGGTTGAGCCGGTTACGAAGGCAATTATTTTAATGGTTCCGCCGCACATGGGACAAAGGAGAGGAAATATCTCATGAATGCGCGCCAGGAGCATGGCCCGGGAAATACGGATTGAACCAGGCCTGGAAGGAGAATTTGGAATCTCGATTGATTCTTGCCTGGATATTGATGACGGTGGTGGCGAGCTTTCGAGCAACGCCGATTCTAATTGAGGAGGAGAGGTACACGTCGGGGAATTGTCGGCTTGAGCCAGGGCGATTACTCGGGAACGCCAGGGAGAGTTGGGGGCAAGTACCCCGAAATAGCGATGGCGATGATGCCTCGGTGGAGGAACCAGGGACGCGATTCTGGCGATTAACTCAAATGGAGTGAGTCGTAATTCACTACTCCCATCTTCTCCATGATCTGGTAAATGGTAAATAATGGTTTTGGCATCCACCTCCTCAATACGTTCAAGCGCGAAAGGAGGGCGTGCGCAATAACGCAAAAGTCGCTCAAGCCCTTCCCGATCATCTTCTTCAATTCGTACTAAAGCATGAAGTGAAAATCCTCCCCCATGCTCCCATGAGAGCATCTCCTTTGCATCATTATGATCAATAAATCCGCGCCGGATAAAAGCGCGAAGTATCCGTTTCCGTATTTGTTCCTGGACCTTATCGATATCAGCATTAGTGATCGTGGCTTCGTGAAAACGTAAGGTTGACTTTCCATCCGGTGATAAATCAAATACGCCATCGATCACCACACAATGGAAATGGATATGCTCATTGAGAGAAGAACCAAAACGGTGAATGAATGCCACCGCACCGATTCTGGCCGTGGTATCCACGCCCAGACTCAATTCGCGTAAGCAGGATTCGACGGCATGTAGAAAAATATGTAACGCGGTATTGATGGCACGAGGGTTTTGACGCAGGAAATATCTTAATCGCTTGGGAATCGAAAGCACCCACTGACGTACTGGTAACCGTGGAATCACATTTTCCACCAGATGGGCCGCAGTTTCCGCCATTCTTCATTTGAGATAGCGGCGAAATTCCTCTTCGGCAAAACCGGGCATTGGGTCATATTCCCAGATATTTTCCCGACAAAGTGAGAGAAAAGTCTCGAGGTTGATCTGTACCACTCGGTAGAGTGGGGTATCAATAGGGTTTCTGGGATGGTAAGGAGTGGGAAGGCATTCCGGCTTTTGGGAAATCATAACCATGGACTCCAGAAGAAGTCATTCGCGGGTTATGTATCCATCTTGTTCCGAATGCAGTGAATTATGTCACAAATTTCAAGTGAAAAATTACCATTACCCAGATATCTTCAAAGCGTGTTGATGGCTGTCAATATCCGCGTAAAAATGGCGAAGAAAGACCAAGACAATTCATGAGAAAATAGAAACTAGGTCTTGGTTATTGGCCCATCCTCGAACTCATGTAAATGATGGAACTCCCCATTCCTCGTCGACAAAATTGCCAGCGCTGCCAAGCTTAAAAATAAAGCCACACAACTCCTAACATCATTAAAAGAAAGCAACAACCTGACCAGAGTTCGGGAAATCCATGAAACGCTCAAGGCAGGTGGCTTGCCAAAAACCCGCTCAACCACACTGAGCGAGGCAGAAGCGTTAAAGGCCGCAATTGCCGAATTGGATTACGCCATTGCCAGACTGATAGCCGAACTCAAGGCATTGCAGGAAAGCGACGGCATCAAGATGATGGATGCAGCCGGTGCTACCGAAGCAGATTGGCAATGCTTCCTTGAGCAGCAGCAGAAGACACTTGAGACGGAACTGGCCAGAATCGTATCGAATATCCTGGCCGAACGTACTGAAGCATAGGACTCCCATGAGCGAACGAGAAAATGACCGCAGGGCGCTGATTCCCAATGCAGCGAGCTATCCAGTTCAGGTGCAAGTGGCTGGCAGGCAACTGTCCATCGCTTCGCAACTGAAGCAGGACATCGAGCGTGAACGGCTTGTTGCCATTCTCAAGCGGATTTCCTCCAGCGAGGCTGTTGACTTTCTATCGACCAGCCAAGCACTTGATGGCGATCTAATTGAACGCTTTGAGGATCGCTGGAACTGGAAAATAGATTATGAAGATGAATATTCGCGCTGGGTTGGAGGAAGATGCTGTTAGGTCTGTGCCAATTATCCGTTTAACAGGGATTGGCCGGTGTACATAAATTCAACGTCAAAATGCCAGTAAGCTTGTTGCTGCCTACGGTACAGAAACCGTTGAGCGTCACTTGGTTGCCGGATTGGGCAAGGCCGACAGCGAGGTTGTCGCTAGAACAATAATCTAATTGCCCGATATTAACAGTTGAAACCGCCCCCCAAGTGAAAGCGGTCGTTGTGATCTTTTGGCTGTTCAATATAGATTGGATGGGATGGCCTTCAATCTTGCCGGTAATCCATGAACCGCTCAAATATTCAGAATAACACCCACTAGAACACGACTTAACCAACAGGATAGCCCACGACGTACGCCCCCCGCCTGCCGCGCCTGGGCCGGTGAGGTTGTAGATGTTACCTTTACCGTCCTTATATTTGCCCGACTTGAACCTTCCTACGACTAGAGTTTGCGACTCCTCAATCACGGGATAAGCGTCTGCAAGAAATGGCTTTCCGTCGGCGCCAACTTCAAATTTCATTTTAAATTCGTAGTATTTGATGGCCCCCGAGCTGTTCCGCACGGGGACGCGGGCGGCTTTTATCGTGTCACTGACCCCCGTAATCTCCGATTGCTCCAAGAGCAATGCTGGAGTTACAGCAACCTCTACGCCACTGACAAGGGTTGGCATGAGGGCTGATAATGAAAGTATGGCGGCGCGTGATATGTTTATGGTTTTCATGCTAAGTTGCTCCTCATGGTGGTTGTTGTGAAAGTCATTACCGGTGTTCCCTTCGGGCTGCTTCTTACAGACACCGTCAGTATTGGCCAGTGGGTAGTTGCGCTGTCGCCGGTATTGGTAGCGGTGCAGGTGCCCCAATTACCACCGTCATCCTGGCATTGAGTGATGCCGGTGTCGTTCAGCGCGCCGAGGGTGCCGACAGCGTGAGAATCACCTGAAAAAATAAGCAGGGATAGAAATAAAAAAAATGCCGCAATAGTTATTGATTTCATAGGATTTTCCTTTCAACATTATTTTTAGTGAATCAGATGATGTCGCTTTAATTATTTGCTGTCTGTGCGGTAGCGCACATAGCAGAAAATTATTTGGGATATGAAAATTTTCCACCTATACGACGGCTAACAAAAAAGCGATGTCAAAAAATTATCAACTTTGTTGAACTATACCCTCAACCCTACTGGTA
>CAUYTW010000138.1 GCA_963575715.1 Gammaproteobacteria bacterium
CGGGTAACGCACTGACCGACAATACTTATCCGGTCACCGCGACGGTCACCGATGCTCTCGGTAATTCCACTACAGACACGACCACCAATGAGTTAGTGATTGACGCCACTGATCCCGTTTTCATCGCGCAATTCAGCGATAATTTTGTGAATGGCCTGGAATATATAACGCATTCTGGCCTGAACGGCCTGACGGGCGACGCCGGAGGTCCAGGTTCGTTCCAGTATCGTGCAAGTGATGAAATCACCTTCAAGATTGGCAATATCACGGTTGCGGTGTTCAGCGCAGATGCCGTCAAGAATGGCCTGGTATTCATTCAAGACATTACTGAAAAATCGTTGACCGAAGTGAACGCCCAAGCTGTAGAGAACATCGCGTCATTCCTGCAAGCCTTGGATGATGACTTGCAAGATTCCACTCCGAACGATGGCATTCTGCGCACAAATGATATTGTCAACTCTGCGGCAAGTTACGCTTCAAACATCACTATCACTCAGGCGATTCGCGACGCTTTTACCAATTATGTCGATCCGACCACGGGCCAGCCATTGAATCTGGAGAACTCCGGCAAGGACATGATTTCCGACGCACTGAATGTCGTCGGCATCGAATTCACGCGCCAATCGGAAGCGAGAGAATCTGGCGAGAACGTCTTTGAAACCCAGGCCATGAATCACGTCATGGCTACGATTCAAAAGATTGCCGGAGAACGTACGCCTGCCAACTTTGACGATCGGCATATTGACGAGATTGAACCGGGGGAATCGCAAGTTTCCTACCACTTCGTGAATGACATGGAAAATGGTCAGCTTGTCATCAAGTTCAACGCGATGGATTTGCTGACCAATGCAACACCCCATCAAGTTGCTCATGTCAGCAACATGGAAGTAACGGATGTTGCGATTAATGCCAAATATCGTGACTTGGGTACCCTGGAGAAGGATGGAGATAACTATCGATTTGTACTCAACAAAGGGGTAACGCCTTACGATCTCGAAGGGTTGTCTTTCGATTATCGGGTATGGGACTGGACCGCGAACAAGCAAGTGACCTCGGTTGCCATTGATAAATACAAATCCCATTTATCGGCTGAAATTAAAGATGTGCCCGAAGATGCGGGTTATACGGAATTCGCTATCAAAAGCACGTTGGTCTTTGAAACGGATCAGCAGCTCGCAGTCAAATTCTCGCCGGAAAACGGAATGGGCATTGCCGAGTACTCGGACGATTTCAATGTGCCGATTTGGTACTCCAATGACGGCGGTGTGACCTGGCAGCAAATGCAGGTTATCGGTGACTACACGCGAGACGATTATGACAAGCCCCTACCGCTATTTGCCTTCAACTTAAGCACTGGCAACCAGGAAGTCGTGATCCGGATTTCGATTTTTAACGATCCCTACAATGAAGCAGGCGTCAGTGGTAGAGAGGTCATGCACGAAGGCACCCTACAAGGTGTCGAGCTGATCGATATGTTGGTCGAAGGGGACAACTTCTATACGGAAAGACTCCAGCCGGGGATTATCGACAATGACCCCAGCACCAACAAGCCGATCGTCGAGATTAATTTCGCGGTCGTGAGCGAAGAAGACGAATTCGCGACGCTGACGGTATACCTGGTGGACGCTGATTTACAGCGAATCACCTTTACGGAAGACGTGACGGTCAGCTACGCAACACAAGATCTGAGTGCAAATGCAACGTCGGACTATACGGCGATAAGCGGATCAGTCGTCATCCCCGCCGGCCAGAACAGCGCCGCGATTAAGATCCCCATCATTGATGATCAGTTGGTAGAACGCCTCGAATTCCTGAAGCTGAATATTACGAAGATTTCGGATAACGCGGTGCTGGGCGACCCGGAAGCCGCGATCCGTATTTATGACAATGATGGAATGAGGGTCCGTGGCCAGATTAACCCAGAAGGAGCGGACGTTGTTTTCGAAGTTACGCCGATTCAGGGCATTGATTCGGAAGCCGTACTAAAACTGCACCCGACCAATACCGGCGCTACGGCCACCTCGGGAGCCGATTTTGATCCGAGCACGCTCAAGGCCTATTACCGCGATGCCTCGAATAATGAGGTGGTCTTGGTTCAAGCACAGAACGAGGGTTTTAAACTTCCGAATGGCGTCACTCAATTTTTTGTCAGTTATAAGAGCATTGACGACGTAATAACCGAACCCAACGAAACCGTGCATATGCAAGTTTCGGCGACTCTCCCAGACGGAACAGTAAGGTTCGGGTTGGGGACGGCGATAATTGCCGACGACCGCAGCACTACTCCGGGCGATAACCCCAACGTTGATATCGATACCCCTGCCACTGTCATCATCAGTGACGCCGGTCGCATAGCCGAAGCCAATGGCAACTTCTTGACCTACAACGTCAACCTGTCGAATGCGGTCGCCGCCAACACCACGGTCACGTTGAGCCTGACCGGCACGGCCACCAATGGCGTTGACTACAACAACCTGCAATACCACAACGGCACAGACTGGGTTGCCGTTCCGGCCAACAATCAGATCACCCTGCCGGCCACCGGCGACGTGCTCAATGTCCGGGTGACGGTGATTGACGATACGATCAGCGAATCTGACGAGACTGTCATCTTGAACGCCGGCAACTCTAGCAATCCGCTAGTCAGCACCGGCGACATCGGCACCGGCACCATCTTCGACAATGCCACTGGTTCAACCGTACCGACGGTCAACTTGTTGATTACGAACGATTCAACACCAACTATTACCGGCACCGCAACGGTCAACGCAGGCGAGACTTTAACGGTCACAGTCAATGGAGTTACTTACACCGCCGGCGATGGCAATCTTGTTCTGACCGGAAATAACTGGAGCTTGACGATTCCGGCGGGTAACGCACTGACCGACAATACTTATCCGGTCACCGCGACGGTCACCGATGCGCTCGGTAATTCCACTACAGACACCACCACCAATGAATTGGTGATTGATGCCACGGCACCGGCGATTCCAACGGTCAACGCACTGACCACCAGCGATACGACGCCGACGATTACCGGCACCGCAACGGTCAATGCGGGCGAGACTTTAACGGTCACAGTCAATGGAATTACTTATACCGCCGGCGATGGCAATCTTGTTCTGACCGGAAATAACTGGAGCTTGACGATTCCAGCGGGTAACGCCTTAACCGACAATACTTATCCCGTCACCGCGACGGTTACTGACGCCCTCGGTAATTCCACCACAGACACGACCACCAATGAGTTAGTGATTGACGCCACGGCCCCAGCGATTCCAACGGTCAACGCGCTAACCACCAGCGATACGACGCCGACGATTACCGGCACCGCAACGGTCAACGCGGGCGAG
>CAUYTW010000139.1 GCA_963575715.1 Gammaproteobacteria bacterium
AGCCGGGAAAGACCGGCTCCTAATTCTGAAAACCGCCCGCTTTCCTCCCTGCCCGACTAAAGCCGGGGTGGCTCTCTTGCGGGCATCTGGTGAACCAACTCTATAAAGTTACTCTTCCATGCGTATTGTTCAAGAAGCCCTGACGTTCGATGATGTCCTGCTACTCCCTGCTCATTCAACGGTTCTGCCACGCGACACCGAACTTTCCACCTATTTGAGTCGGGGAATTCGCTTGAATCTGCCCCTGGTTTCGGCGGCGATGGATACCGTTACCGAAGCCCGTCTCGCCATCGCCATCGCTCAGGAGGGCGGAATCGGAATTCTGCACAAGAACATGACGATAGAGGAACATGTCGCGCAGGTGCGCAAGGTCAAAAAATTTGAAAGCGGAATCATCACCAGCCCCATCACCGTTTCCCCTGATATCAGTATTCGTGATGTCCGCCGCCTGACCCGAACCCACGGGATCTCTGGGGTGCCGGTGGTTAGGGGGGAAGACCTGCTCGGAATTGTCACTAGCCGTGACCTGCGTTTTGAAACGCATTACGACAGCCCGATCTCCAGCATTATGACTCCCAGAGAACGCCTGATTACCGTCCGCGAAGGAGCGGAGCGTGAGGAGATTATCAGTTTGCTGCATCGCCATCGTATTGAAAAAGTGATGGTGGTAAACGAAAAATTTCAATTACGCGGTCTAATCACGGTCAAAGATATTCAAAAAGCCCGTGAGAATCCTCTGGCGTGCAAGGACTTTTATGGCCACTTGCGTGTGGGCGCGGCCATCGGGGTTGGTCATGCGAGCCAGGAACGGGCAGAGGCGCTGGCTGCTGCTGGTGTGGACGTACTGGTGGTGGACACCGCGCACGGTCATTCCCAGGGTGTTTTGGACATGGTGCGCTGGGTCAAGCAACAGTTTCCCGATCTTCAGGTGATCGGTGGCAACATCGCCACCGCCTCCGCCGCTAAAGCCCTGGTCGAAGCAGGGGCCGACGCAGTGAAGGTGGGCATCGGTCCAGGATCAATCTGTACCACCCGCATCGTGGCCGGGGTCGGCGTCCCACAGATCACGGCAATTTCCAACGTGGCCGAGGCACTGCAAGGCACCGATGTTCCCGTGATCGCCGATGGCGGCATTCGCTACTCTGGTGATGTGTCCAAGGCCATTGCCGCAGGTGCTTGGTCTGTGATGATGGGTGGGATATTCGCCGGCACCGAGGAAGCACCCGGCGAGGTCGAGTTGTATCAAGGGCGTTCCTACAAATCCTATCGCGGCATGGGATCACTAGGTGCCATGGCGCAAGGCCAAGGTTCCAGCGACCGTTATTTCCAGGAAGGGATCACCGAAGTGGAAAAACTCGTGCCCGAGGGGATTGAAGGGCGGGTTCCTTATAAAGGCGCATTGTCTGCCATTATCCATCAACTCATGGGAGGATTACGTTCCAGCATGGGCTATACCGGCTGTCATAACTTGGAGCGGATGCGCACCCGTTGCGAGTTTGTCCGCGTCACCAACGCCGGAATGCGCGAAAGCCATGTCCATGATGTAACCATCACTAAGGAGGCTCCCAATTATCGGATCGAATCCTGATTGCCTTCCGGTAACTCCTAAATTTTTTATCACCCCCCGCCTGCCTGATGGGCATCTCATCAGGCCCTGCTATTTGGATTTGAGAGGAACATTTGGACCATGCAGAATAAAATTGCGCATTCGCAGATCGAGCAGCGTCTCCACAGCTTGGAAACGCACCTCCAGCAGGAAAACCCGGTACTCCTCGAAGTGGTCAAGAGTTTCCGTGCGCTGGATAAAATCGCTCGGAATATGGGATTCATGCACCACGAAGAATCCTACGCCAGCTATGTTCCGTGGTGGCCGATTGTCACCGTGCTTGGCACCTATTCCTCGGGCAAATCAACGTTCATCAATGATCATATTGGCTACCGACTGCAACTCACCGGCAACCAGGCGGTGGACGACAAGTTCACGGTAATTTCTTATAGCGCCGAAGATACCGTGCGTGTCCTGCCGGGTTTAGCGCTTGATGCTGACCTGCGTTTTCCTTTTTACAAAATCAGCCGCGAAATTGAGGCGGTAGTCGAGGGCGAAGGACGACGCATCGACGCCTACCTACAGCTTAAAACCTGCCCGTCGCGCCAAATCCGGGGCATGATCCTGATTGATTCGCCAGGTTTCGACGCCGACGAACAACGCACCGCAATACTGCGTATTACCAAGCACATCATTGGGTTGTCCGATCTGGTGCTGGTTTTTTTCGATGCCCGCCATCCCGAAATGGGTACCATGCAGGATACCCTACGCCATCTCGTCGGGGAGACCATTCATCGCAATGATTCCAACAAATTCATCTACATTTTGAACCAGATCGACACCACTGCACGCGAAGATAACGCCGAGGACGTGGTCGCTTCCTGGCAGCGGGCGTTGGCCTCGAAGGGACTGACGGCGGGGCGTTTCTATCGTACCTATAGCCGCACCACCTCTATTCCCATCGAGAATCCCAACGTCCGTGCGCGCTATGAGGCCAAACGCGACCTAGAGCTGGCAGAGATTGAGCGGCGTATCCATCAAGTCAGCGTGGAGCGTTCTTACCGCATCGTCGGTGCCTTGGAACGGGCATTGATGGACATGGAAGAAAAAGTGGTTCCCCGGCTACGGGAGATGATTCGACAGTGGCGTTCCACCGTTTTGACCATGGAAGCAGGGGTGCTCTTGCTCGTGGTGTTGGCGTTCTTCGCTTTGGAAGTGAGTCCAGGGAAGGTGATCGAACTCGTGAAGCAGGTTATCGCCATCCCCACGTTGATGTGGGCAGGTGTTGCTGTCCTGGCATTGTGCCTGGGCTGGATTCATTTCCGCGTTCGTCGCCTGGCCGCCGCCTGGGTGGTAATGCGTACCCGCCGCGCGTTCGCCAATGAAGAATTGTTAGAGAACTATGTGGCGGCCTTTATCAAAAATACTGGCTGCTTGCGGAGCCTGTTTCTCAACGAACCAACCGGATGGAATGCTCACGCCCGGACCGAACTCAATCGATTACTTGCCCATGCCGGTGGTTACGTTCAAAAACTTAATGATACGTTCACGAATCCCTCGGGTAACGGCAAAGAAGAATCCTCCCCGACGAATGCCAATTCAGACAATAAATAACTCAATTTGTTACTTATTTTCCTTTCTCCCCTCTCCCTTTGGGAGAGGGGCCGGGGGTGAGGGAAAATTAGTCAACATTAGTAAAAGTGCCGCACCCCAACCCCACTCCCCAAGGGCGAGGGGCGATTTTGTTAACCCCCAACAAACGATGGGAAAGTTGGTTAAATAATC
>CAUYTW010000140.1 GCA_963575715.1 Gammaproteobacteria bacterium
GGTCAGCGTCACGGCGGTGTCCGTCTCGTAGTTTTCACTACAGTCCGTCCCGCAAGTAATTCCGCTCGGGCTACTGGTTACTATTCCCGTCCCAGTACCGGATTTCACGACAATCAGTGAATATTTTATCGGGCCCACCGTGACACTATTCGATGGCTCTGAGGCAACGCTCGTCCCCGCGCTATTGGTTGCAGTCACCGTGAAGGTGTAGGCCGTGCCGTTGGTTAATCCGGTGATGACAATCGGGCTGCCCGTGCCGGTGGCGGTAATCCCGCCGGGGCTGGAGGTGACGGTGTAGCCGGTAATCGCGCTGCCGCCGTTGCTGGCTGGTGCGGTGAAGCTGATCGTCGCGCTGCCGTTGCCGGGTGTGACGGTGACGGCGGTGGGTGCGCTTGGAGTTTCGATCAACTTCACGATCTTGATTTTCTTATCCTGCCAGACATTTCCAGAACGATGCGAGGGGTCGGAATTCACGACGTAGGCAAGATACGGCGCCGACGGCATCCTGTTGATATCGTTGCTACGAACGAACATTGGTGCCGAGCGAGCGTAACTGGTTTCGTTGGTGATTTTGATGGGGTTCCCCCAAGAGCCGCCATTCGGTTTTTTCATTACATAAATGTCTACGGGTGTTGACGTAGAAAAATTAATTGAGTAAGCGATATAAATATCGCCGTTGGTACCCACAAAGGTAGAAGTTTCAATCCCATCAGCACCACCCATCTTTACCGTTTCTGGCGCGCCGTGATTCAGTGAATAGTACATATTGCTCGAGGCCGTCAGCACCGAATGCACATTGCCCGAAGCATCCTGTGCCGAAGACCTCATGTGTAAGTTATTCAACGCCGGGTAGGGACTCGTGCCCGCTTCCGCCCATGACGCATAGTTGCCCTGCTGCGCCACCATGCTGTGTGTGACAGCGTTTAAATCGTTAATTTCCACCTGCAAATCGCCATTTGCCTTGAGGAAGGCACCCCTAATTTCATTCCGACCACCGCCGACATTGCTATTTTGCAGATTCGATACCGGAAATTCACTGCCCAGGGTGAAATTGGTTGTGTCGAGGATACGGCCGTAACTCTGGCTTCCATAGCTGTTCCAGCCATCTTCACGGCCGAAAAGATTGAGATTGCCGGAAGCATTCAACAGTATGACCTGGGGAAGTATAGCCGTATTTTGCGGGGCACCGGATTCGCTATTGATATTGGTGAGCCAAGCTATTTCGTTGGTTTTAACTCCATTCACAATTTTGTGGATTTTGGCATCGTACTTGTTTGTGTAAGTCGAAAATCGATCCCAACCGCTGGCGAGGAGATAAAGCGTATTGGAATCGACAACGGCGAGGGAAGCCATATGACCCGTCTTGGTCATCGTATCCAGCGTGGTGATATTCCAGGTGGCGCTACCACTATTGAGGTAGCCATACTTAACGACTTTGTCGTTCATGTAGCCAAAATGCAGGCGACCACTGGCGTCCTCGATCAGGCTATTGTAAACGTTGTCAAACGCAAAGGCTCTCCACCAAAAATCTCCGTCATCATTGGGAGCGGAAAGGGTAGTGGAGAAGGTTTCGGAGAAAATCTCGGTGGCGGTAAGAGCATTAGCCGACGCGGGGATTAGGACAATCAATAGCGTCAGCAGTAAAGCGGTGAGCGGTGAGCGGTGAGCGGTGAGCGGTGAGCGGTGTGCGGTGAGCGGTGTGCGGTGTGCGGTGTGCGGTGTGCGGTGTGCGGTGTGCGGTGTGCTTAATCATTATTTTAATCCTCAATCATGATGGAAAGTCAAGTCTGATATCATGGGAAATTACTTTTGTCAAGAGACATGCTTTTTTAATGATGATGCCACCGAAGAATCAGCCATGCGTTTTTTTAATACCGCCGGACCTGTAAATTCAAAGGATCATTATCTTCTCGATCCGTTGCGCCGGATTGAACTGGATAATCTTTTGCCGCTGATTGAGCAAAAGAAATACTTTGTGTTGCACGCGCCGCGCCAGACGGGGAAAACGAGCTGCCTGCTGGCGCTCGTGGAATATTTGAATGGAATCGGCCACCATCGATGCTGTTACGCCAATCTGGAGATGGGACAGGCGGCGCGGGAAAACGTGGCGGCAGCAATGCCCGCGTTATTGAACGAAATCGCGGAACGAGCGCGGGGCATTCTAAATGACGACTGGCCGGCGGGTCGCTGGCCCGCGTTATTGCGCGATGTGGGCGCTTTTGGTGCGTTAAACGGACTTCTGACCGAATGGAGCGCGCGCAACCCGCGTCCGCTGGTGCTGTTGCTGGATGAGATTGATTCCCTGGTGGGCGATACGTTGATTACCGTATTACGCCAATTACGCAGTGGCTACGATAAGCGTCCAAGACAATTTCCGCAAACAGTGATTCTCTGTGGCGTGCGCGATGTTCGTGATTATCGAATTCATTCCAGTACCAATAAAGAAATCATCACGGGCGGAAGCGCATTTAATATCAAGGCGGAATCCCTGCGCCTGGGAAATTTTACCAAGAACGAACTAGCGGAACTATACGCGGAACATACCAGGGAAACCGGCCAACAATTCACGGACAATGCGGTGGCGCGGGCGTGGGAATTGACACGCGGACAGCCATGGCTGGTCAACGCGCTGGGATATGAAACCTGTTTCAAAACCAAAATAGGTCGTGATCGGGATCAATCAATCACCCCGGAAAAAATGGACGAGGCCAAAGAGGCATTAATCGCACGTCGGGAAACCCATCTGGATCAATTGGCGGACAAACTCCAGGAGGCACGGGTGCGACGGGTGATTGAATCACTTTTGAGTGGCGAACGTCTGCATGATTCGGCGAGTGACGAGGATATTCAGTATGTACTGGATCTGGGACTGATCGACCGCATCAGTGGCCAGATTGAAATCGCCAATGCGATTTATCGGGAAATCATTCCCCGCCAATTAACCTACGTTCATCAGCTCGATTTCGAGGCGGATCAAAAAACCGTCTGGTATGTTCGTCCCGACGGAAAACTGGATGATGATAAACTTCTCGCCGCGTTTCAGGAATTTTTTAGGGAAAACTCCGAGCATTGGTTAAAAAATATTGCATATCATGAAGCAGCACCGCAATTATTAATGCAGGCTTTTCTACAGCGCATCGTCAACGGCGGTGGACAGATTGAACGCGAATATGGCCTGGGCAGGGGACGCACCGATTTGATGATGATCTGGAAATATCCCGGCGGCGTGCAGAAAATTGTCATTGAACTAAAAATCCTGCGGAAAAGTCTGGAACGAACCCTTGTCGATGGCCTGGCACAAACCTGGGAATACCTGG
>CAUYTW010000141.1 GCA_963575715.1 Gammaproteobacteria bacterium
TAGCTCTATCGCATCACCTGATTTCCAGTGCAAAGCACGGCGCATGGGTTTTAATTTAACGACACCATCACCGGCGCGCGGCCTTATCGCGCGTCCGGTGGATGGGCTTGTTAGCTTTAATGTCTTTGACTTTTGATTCTAATATTCACTGCTGTGCTGTGTTATACTTTTTGTAAATCAGCAAGTTCAATGTGTGGATATTTAAGAATTTTATCATCTGCAGTTAATAATTTGCATCTGTGAATACGAGCAGTTGCTACAATTATTTGATCCGCAGGGTCACGATGAAATTCTCCAGGAAGTTGAGTTGATTCGATTGAAATTTGTGGTGTAAGCTCAAGCAGTTTAATTCCTGGATAGTTGAGAGATGTTTCCATCCATTCATTGATAGGGCAATGAAAAGTCAGCCTCTTTAATTCGATTAATTTTGCGATTTCCCAGCATGAAATAGCACTAACACCCAACCCTTTATCTTCGTTGTCTTGGATTAACTTCCGCTGTTTGTTGGTTAATTGTGCGTCGTTATGAATCCACCATATCCAAATATGAGTATCCAAAATAATCATTTCAATACTTCCCAATCCACTTCAGAAACAGAATCAGTTGGATTCAAATATGTGAGCGGCTTATCCCAAAATGGATAATTCTTAATGTTGTTTTTTGGTTTTGATCGAGAAATAATAATAACTTCAAGTTTTTCACCATAATTAAAAGGTAAGTCCTTTATCGTAAGATGGCCATCTTTATCCATAATTAGATCATATGCATATGCTTGCATAATTTAATCCTCATTTTTCATGATTCAGTTTTCGTGTATCGACTCAATCTTTTCTGTATCTGTATAACTTTACATTCTGCTAACGTTAAAGCTGTGCGGCGCAAACGAAGCGCAGCGTAGTTTGCGTCCGAACAAGCGCTCTTACTTTCTAGGACAAGCGGCTTTAAATACACAAAATCTGTTTGACAGGAATAGATTATAATATTGCTATCCAGCAGGATCATTATATTAATCCAATGAACGTTCTTGTCGTTCTAATTTCTGCCACATTAGCACATCACCAAAGGAAGTGGTTTCTTGTGTGAATTTTTCCACAAAATTAATTGCATCATTAATTTCATTTTGCTTTGTACGTTCTGGTTTAGCCTTTTGCAATATGAGACGACAATGAATACTTAATTTTTCGGCTAGTTCTTGAATAAGCTCTAAATTATGATCGTTTTCACTTTCCAATATAATCTGCGACATGTTTTTATCCCCGACTTGGCTTTAGTGTCTTTGACTTTGATGCTTTTAAATGCATTGTTCCGTTTAATGCTACCACCACGCATTTGGTAGACCAAAATTAATCCGAACCTGGCCCTTCTTCTTTCTTCTTTATTCTAGCGCCGACACCATCTTTCGATCGTCTTTTTTTGGCGGTTTTATCTATCGCAGGAAATAGTTGAACGAAAGCATCTTCGTAGTCCTTTTTACCCAAAGCATCGATGCTTTTCAAAGTAAGAAAGAAAGGGGCCAGGCTCAACTTGTTTTTCAAAGTGTGCCTCCGAAATTAAGTCGAGCCTGGCCCCTTTTCCTATCCATTTTATTCATCAAATAGTTCTTGTTGCTTGGTATTATTCTCTAAATTTGCTAAAACAAATACTTTCTCTAATGTTTTAATGCCAATTCCTTTTACCTGTGCAAGTTGATTTAGCTGAAAGATATCAGGGCTTTTCAGAGCATCAACAACTTTTTCTACATAATCCTTTCTCAATTTTGTTGTTTCTGATATCTGAATCAATTCTTGCGATAATATCCAGTCCCTGGTTTTATCATACAAATCATCTTTTGCTTTTGGATCGTACCTATATATCTCAATATCCAAATCAATTTTCTCCAAATAGCTTCTCATGATATTCAAACTCTCTTCTTGTGGAATACCTCCCTTATCAGCACCAAGCAAAGGAAACGCTATTGAATCAATTCCTCTTTCTTTATATGTGTCACAAAATTTTTTAAGCCCAGCATGTAAATACTCTTTTTTTGAAGGATATTTCCAGTGTTTTTTTGTGGGGAAATTTAACACTAATCTTTTGGGTGATTTGTATATCCACAGTAATCCGATATCTATTTTGTGTTCATTACATAATTTTATATATTTTTTATACATTTCTGGGTATCTAAGACGACACTCAAGAGCAATGCCTGCCCCCATAATACCAACACAATTTACCGTATTAACAATAGTTTGACACTCGCTCGTAAAGATATTTCCTGTTTTAATTTCTAGCATATTTTTTCCTCAGAAAAAAATTGTATTATTGCATTTTATAACACTCTCAATATTTTCTATATCATAGCAATTTTCAATAAATTCTTTCATATAGTCTGCTTGACAGCAGATATGCTTTATCTTATTAGCATAAACTTTTTCAGGAATTAAAACCTCAGCCATCATGGTTTGTTTTAATTTCTCATCTGGATTACCATAATTATTCCAAGTTAAAGAATAGACATCTTTCCAGTTTAGATATGTGCCATCTAATAGTTTTTCTATATCATTTGTGAATATAACATTATCTGTTGCAGCATTTTTATTGGTAATTATTACTCCATGCTCAGTTATAATATCTGCGTCAAAAACCAAAATTATTATATTTTTACCAAATTGTTTTATAGCCTTATATTGCATCGCATTACGAGGATTAAAGTAAAATGGAACATAATCATGCAAGTTTTTACCATATATGTGTTCTATCCTATTCCTTCTATCATTAACTGGGATATTGCTTATATCAACTTTCTTGTACGGATTATTGTGTGGTAACAATCCTTTATTTAAAATATCTCGAAGATTATCAATATGTGTCATATGAAAAACATGTTCAATTTCAAGTTTTTGCAACACATTTTTAATGTTTGTGGTTCTGTTAGGTTGATCCAAATCTACATTTGTTATTATTTCATCATTTACCTTTATCTCGGGCGCTGATTTTGGATCTTTTGGTTCTTTATCTAATTTTCCTCGTATTTCTGATAATTGTTCTTTCCAGTCCATCACTTTTATCACCTAACGCTGTAAATAACCTGTCATTTTGAGAGTGCTAGCGAACAAAATGTCAGGTTGAATATGATGAAATAATGCTATGAGAAGTTTCTCTGCAACATTCTTTACAGACGAACTTGTGACTCCCTTCATTACTTGTCTCAAGAGCATACTTTTTCGTGACTTTGCCCATTTTGATTCCTTGTTTTATCGCTAACATAGAGTTAAGCTGCGTCATCCGATTCAAATTCGAGCGGATAAGGCCCGA
>CAUYTW010000142.1 GCA_963575715.1 Gammaproteobacteria bacterium
GCAACGCAGCTTCAGTTCTTGAGAACTTTGCGGCAGACCGTTTCGTAGTTACCCGTACCGTATCTGCATCCGCCGCTTTCAGAAGCTCTGGAGTTGCCTGTCTGCCGACAGGCAGGAGGAAGCGCCCCAAGGAGAGTTCCTGCGACTGCGCGCAGGACAAGCTTTTACTTCGTTGCAACGTCGTTCGATTTCTCAAACTACGGCTGGTCAATCTCGGACTTGTTTTCACAAGCTCCGCCCTTTAGGGCAGGGTGATTGACGTAAATAATCTATTGGCTACCTAGCTGATTATGCATCTGGATATTCAGCATACGAATGGCAGCCTTCATGGCAGCAAATACCTGATTGGAATCTACTCCGCGAGTACGTATGGTTTGGGTGCCGGTATTCCAGGTAATAAAACATTCGGTCAAAGCGTTCGTTTTTCCGCCATGGGGAATACGCACTTCGTAGTCAACTAAGCTCGGGAGATCGATGTTGAATTTCTCCATTACCTTACGCAACGCTTCCATAAAAGCATCGAAGCCGCCATTACCTACCCCGGAAGATCGTAATTCTTCATTGCCAACACGAACGCGAATGCTGGCGGTGGATTCCAGATCCAGGCCGCTGGTGACGGAACAATTGAGTAATTCAACATGATTGTAGTCCTTGCTTTCCAGTACCTCAGCGATAATGAAAGGTAGATCTTCAGATGTGATTCCTTTTTTAGTGTCGCCGAGTTCCACTACACGCTTAAGTACTTTCTCCTGCTCAGAGGCAGAAAGGTGAAGACCAAGCCTTTCCAAATTTTTGAGTAGGGAAGCCTTGCCACTCATTTTACCTAGGGCGTAACTGCGTCCTCGAGAAAATCGCTCGGGGCGAAGATCAGTTTGGTAAAGGTTGCCTTTTTTGTCGCCGTCCGCGTGGATACCGGCCGTCTGGGTAAATACATCCATACCCACAATAGGAGCATTGTCGGCCACGCGCTTTCCGGTGAAATTTTCCACGATTTGACTAACTCGCGCAAAGTGGCGTTCATCCACCCCAAGGACCGCACCCAAATGGTCTTTAAGATTGGTTACAACTTCCGCTAGGGAGGCATTTCCAGCCCGTTCTCCCAGACAATTAACTGTGCAGTGAATCGTGGTAATACCAGCCTGTGCGGCTCTGAGACAGTTAGCAGTAGCCAATCCATAATCATTATGTGGGTGAAAATCAAAATGCGCCGCCGGAAACCGCTGGATCATGTCGATAATGCTGTCGAATACTTGATCCGGGGTCATTACTCCCAAGGTATCGGGAAGCATGAAATGAGCAATTCCTGCGTCCTGAAGAGATTCCATGAAACGATATACATAATCTCGTGAATCACGATAACCATTCGACCAGTCTTCTAAATATACATTAACTGTTAATTCTCGCTCATGGGCATAATCAATAGTGCGACGAACATCTTCTAAATGTTGCTTGAGGTTTTTACCTAGCTGACCATGACAATGTTTTTCGCTGCCCTTGGCAAGAAGATTCAGTACCCTACCACCAGCATCATGAATCCAGTTGACGCTGCGTTGAAAATCAACGAAGCCGAGCACTTCTACTCGTTCGACAAGATTCACAGACTGTGCCCAGTCAATAATACCGGATACCGCTTCTTGCTCACCAACTGAAACGCGCGCCGAGGCAATTTCGAGACGATCCACCTTGATTTGCAGGAGCAACGCTTGGGCAATATGCAATTTTTCCGAGGGCGAAAAGGATACGCCTTGAGTTTGTTCGCCATCGCGCAGAGTAGTGTCGAGAATTTTTATTTTTGGGTGAAACGCTTTCATAAATCCCCGGCGAACACCTCGATCCCTTAGGGTCGAGGCACGTTAGAACGGATTCCAGGAAGGTGAAGTAGTAATGTTCATATAGCCGAAACTGGCCCCAGTACGGAATCCCATCCCAAGACGAATTGGAGCGAGAACAATACCATTGCTTTCCAGGTAGGTTACTCCTATTCCGGCAAAATAATAAAGACTCCCTTCAACCCCAGGAAAACGTTGAAAGATTAGTTCAATTTTAGGAAGATGGTAAACCAAAATGAATACTTTCGAGGCATTGAGGCCCAGATCGAAACCTATCGATGGCCCTTGCCAATAAATTCGTCGCACGTTACCGTCGTGGTTGATTAATCGTCCGTCACCATAACGTAAACCGACTGTCATGGCTCCAGAAATTTCCTGGCCTTCAATATAGGCATTGGGTTGACCATATTTTTGAAAGACACTTTCGATTATTTTTGCCAGACCTTCGGTGGCATCACCAAAAAATACTGCGGCTTTTTCAATAATGGTAGGCTGGTCGTAGCCTTGCTCTTCACCGTGAGGAACCACGCCTTCTTCCATTTTTTCTGGAATCGGTAGCACCTCGGTAGTCAAGATTGGCCTAGCGGTAGCTAAATCGAAGACCGATGGCAACTGAATACTTGTTTCGGCATAAATATCATAGGGATATAAAAATAAAAAACCGATGGTACAGTAAACAATAAAGATAGCAAACAGACGCACCATCATTAAAATTCGACGCGGAACCTCACCGTTTCAGCCATAGTGAGGAAGCGTCGTCCTCCTGATTAGTTGACTTTAGATATGGAAAAGTTACCAGATCTTTTCCGGTTGTCAGCCTTATTGGGCCTAGTGATACACACATTGCGGGTGGCTGATCAATCAGCCCACCGCTAAAGCCGTAGGCTTTCTCGCCATTTTCTGTAAACCAGGCTTTATCCATAAAGCCCACGGCTTTAGCCATAGGGTGATTGACCGAATTTTCCGCACACGAAAATTTTGATTAGTTGGTTGTAGCCAACATTCCTAGAATACTATTATAGCTTATCAGGCTGAAATATTTTTCGTGTTAATTAATTAACTGTTCATTCACCATAGTGTTACCATTTTAGTTGGGAATTAGCTTCATGAGTCCTGAAACGGTGATGACCGTAGGGCGTCAAACCTTGGAAGTGACGATAATACTGGTGGCTGCGCCATTGTTAGCCGCGCTAGTGGTGGGTTTATTGGTTAGTCTATTTCAAGCAGCGACCCAAATTAATGAGGCCACCTTGAGTTTTATTCCAAAGCTGCTCGCCCTCGTAATTGTCCTGCTTCTGATTGGTCCCTGGATGTTGACAAAACTTGTTGATTATACCCGGCGTCTTTATGAAAGCATTCCATCCCTCTTGGGCTGAGATATCGTCAATCACCAAATGCCGGCGAGAAGCCCCCTGCTTTAGCCGGGCAGGGAGGAAAGCGGGCGGTTTTCAGAATTAGGAGCCGG
>CAUYTW010000143.1 GCA_963575715.1 Gammaproteobacteria bacterium
TTCTGGTAATCATGCTATTTGCCGTTTCAATACCCTTTCGGTAAGTTTTTTGTAATAAACAACCCCGCTGCAAGCGGCGGGGTATTTTTGCACTACGGTTCGCACGCTATGCGTGCTCACCTTCGTTTTACAGTGCCTTATCAGACACTGTTTTTTCGTACGCCGCAAGCGGCGGGGAATATAACCCTCTAAGAGATTCAACACAAGTATCAAATTGTCGCTTGTGATTTTTCTTCCTAATCGGCTGCAACGTAATATCGTCGCAGTCATGCAATAAATCTTCTATTTCATAATTTGTATAAATTTTATCTCCATAAATCGTCGATCCCTTTGGAAGATTAAAGTTGAAAAATTCCAACATCTTGACATCGCTAGCATTTCCTGGCGTAAGTAATATCTCGATTGGCCGTCCATCAGCCGTTGTTATTAAATGGACCTTTAATCCATAAAAATAAATACGCTTACTCGCATTATAACCACGAAATTCTTTTTCTGTATAAATATTACAATGAGAAATTCTAATATTCTGGCAAACGGAAACAGGGAAACTATCAATTAAATAAACACCACTGGTGTTTAGCGTTTTCCATACTTCCGCCAGCATTTGATGTATTTCCAATAAAATTTTGGATAACTTATGAATACGTCGATTCAACCTGCTTTTGCTGATCATGTTAAGAATATAACCATGCTCATGAAGAAATTTTCTTGCTTTTTCAAAGTTACCGCCAAATTCCCTGGCGGCGATGATGGCAATTGTGCATACCTCAGCATCGGTTACCTGACATTGTGGATCATTCTTGTGTCCGGCTGCTTTCAACAAATCATCACAAACACAATAAGTTACGATAATTGTTTCAATCATGGCATTCTCCATAAAAATTTAATGTGAAATGGGTAGCAACTTGGGTTAATTAATTGCTCTCTCAATACAGAAAGGACGCGATCCAGGACACCTCTTTTTACCCATCGATTGGCGCGCGTGTAAATCGTGTGCCAATTCCTAAATTCTCTTGGGAGACTTCTCCATTTACAACCGTTTTCTAAAACATATAGTATCGCGGTTAGTACAGAAAAATTGGAATATGTCATATTATCACGTTGACGTGGTAATAGCTTTTCAATTTTTTCAAAAATTATTGCGATTAATATCATGTTTTTACTACTATTTTTGTGTTAACAGGCCCTATTGGAATCACTAAAAAAACGCCAAGAAAAATCATGGCGTTTTTCAAAAAAGAATCTGTTCGGTATGCTATGTAGGAGTGTTACCTAATCAACACGAAGATTAATAACAGGCCCTAATTAAGTTTTTGTACAACTCTCTAAAAAAGAGATTAGATAAGATAATGCTGGCCAATATCTCGGGCGCGTTGTAACATAGTGTGATGTGCAAGAGTATAGGCACGAAGACGCCGCTTATAATCAGTTAAGTCAATATTCATTATGTCGTAAAGCAATTCTGGTAGTTGAGTCAAGTTATCAAATACAAACGGTCTAATAGCAGGATCTGGATATAGCCAAGATAATTCTGGTTTAGCGTTTGTTACTACGATACCACCAACAGCAGCAATATCAAGCACCTTGGGATTAGGTGCAGAAGCAGATTGCATGAAATCAACATTTAAATTAATTCGTGAGCGACGATACAATCCAGGTAAATCTTTTATATCAAGTATTCCAAAAAACTGTTCTAATTGAACAGTTTTACTTAAAATCCATCCTTCATCGCCATATACCCGTATGGGTAATTTTTGAGCAGCTATTTTTTGCAAGACAGCTAAACGTAATAAAGTAGAGTGGACCATTTTTAATAAATAATTTAAAAAATAAACCAAATTAGGTTGAATTTCAGCAAAACTAATTAAATTTTGTTCGCACACTGGTAGGTTTTTTTCCATGACTTCATAAGCTAGTATCCAATCAGTTTGTTGAATTAATTCATCGAAAAAGCGCGCCATTTCAGCGAATCCGAAAAATACGCTACCTTGCTTCAAAGTTCTCAGCCATTGCAACATTGGTTGATAACGACTTTGTCCTACAAACGTGATCGATGAATCCAGAACAATATCATTATCACTGCTTCGTGTAAAACTACTCCGTGCGCCAGCGGGTAACCAAGTTGAACCTAGCGGTAATACAGTTAAGATATTTCTCGCTAACGCTAAGGACGGTAGCTGACAAAAAGAATCACGAAAATCCAAATGGCTGATGATGTTAGGAATATCCCACCACCATGAAAGAATACGACCTGGTAAAATTCTTTCCCAAGCAAATCTCTGCTGCCAGTCGGATGTCTGTAATCCAATACGATTACGCAATACGGTTAAACGGCTTGGTTTGTTACTTAGATCATCAATGAAAGACCACCAATGCGAAGTATCCCAGGTATCATCATCTGGTATTCGTATCAAACGAGTTCTCCAACCAATTTCATTTAAGCAGACAGCTAAATCATCAAAAATTGCACAACTAGGACTGACAACGGTTATGTCATAATGAAATTCTGGTTTCGCGCGTGAACGAGGAATAAATCTATCTAACCCATCACACCATTGAAATAGTGCTTGTTCCAGTGCCAAAAAAAATTTTTCATAGTGCCAACGTGATCCAGCATTCAGCCAACATACACCAGAAGTTGCAGATTGTACATAACATTGTATTTCAATCAATGTCTCACGATATGCTAATTCGTTAAATAATTCCTGTTTAAGAACAGGCAAGCATAGATGTAAACGTCCTTGACTAAAAATCAGACTAAAATCATAGTTGCGTAAAACTCGAATTACTTGGAATAAGTCAGGCTCAATCAGTAAGATTCGTCGTCCTGGTTGACATAATAAACGTATCAATAGTTCGCCCTTACCAATACCGAACAATACGGCATCGGATTGAAGTGGCAATTCACTTAGATTTCCATCGCTGATATCATGTTGTTCTGATATCTCTTCCTTTAGAGCAAATTGCAATTGTTTGAATACTATTGGTGCGAATAAAGCTAATGCTTGTAGATTAGCGTTCAATTTAGCGGATAATACTTTCATTTTAATCTCTGAGAATTAGTGCCTGTTAACACTATAGGAGTTACGCAGTTGACAAACAATTGCGTTAAAATACAACAATGAACCTACCAAAATGTAGTGCACAAGACTATATAGGAGTTACGCAGTTGTCGGTATTGGCAGAATATAAAGAGGAGCGGTTAAATAATCACGAACCGCATTTCGT
>CAUYTW010000144.1 GCA_963575715.1 Gammaproteobacteria bacterium
CATATAGACTATAATACACTATAATACACATTATGTAATACTAGATTCTATCTCCCTAATTAGGGCGGGTTGATTGACCCGGCCACGCCCTTTCTATTGACGATTTAGATTAAAAGTGTAACACCTTGCGTACTGTTAAGCAGGCGCACTTGTGTAATCTATATCCCTTTTCAACTACGCAGATGCCGGTCATCTCGGCTTAAAATTAGGTAATTCCTGAATTTCTCTTATTTAATATCCACGGAGATATATCCAGCATGACCGCCATGCCTCAATCAGTCGCGCATTTTTCCAACGAAATGGCTGCATCAGCGTCTTTCACTACCGATGAGCAACGACAGCACCTCACCTTTACTTTAGGAAAGGAAACCTTCGCCGTGGGAATTCTGGCAATCAAAGAAATTTTACGCTATGGCGCGCCTACCGAGGTTCCCATGACTCATCCCTGCTTGGTTGGAGTGATTAATCTGCGTGGACGAGTAGTGCCGGTGATTGATCTCGCAGTACGCCTCGGAAGGGAACCTGTGCATGTCGGGCGACGAACCTGTATTGTTATTATCGAAGTGACAAACTGCAATGATTCTGGCGCTTTAGAGATGGGACTGGTCGTAGATACAGTTCGGGCAGTAGTCGATATTCCAACCATTTCTGTAGATCCACCGCCAGCTTTCGGCGTTCGTTTGCACCCCGACTACATGATTGGCGTCACCCGCCAGGATGGCCTATTCGTAGTCATTCTGGATCTGAACAGAATACTTGCCATGGAAGAATTAGCGGCACTGACGCAAAGCGCGCGAACAAAAAAATACGAATAATCTCTTTTCAAAGATCATCAGTGTCTCTAAGAAACCCCGCCATAAAGGTTGAGGTAATTGACATTATTGGAAAGTTACAGAAAATGGCGAGGCACCTTTCAAGGTTGGGGAGTTTCACTCTCGGCATTCTGGTTCTCATGGTGTCATCAAGAATCCCACAATTTTATTCGTAGGAGTATTATCAATTCATCAAATTTCCTTGCTGGTTTGAGACCACCCCCCATCAGGGGGATTATTTAAATTAGACAACGATGCGTAAGCATCGTTATCTTTTTGGTAACCGCCATCATTTACGGGAATGCAATCCACCGACCTCAATCTATCGATGGCTTTGTCATTCGACAGATGATATTGGATGTGGATTTAAACTAAAAAGAGCACATAAATATTTATGCGATCAAATTAAAGATAATGCAAACTCATCATGGAATGCCCAGCCGGTCGTTGTGGAACGACCGACAAGCATTCAAGGCGCAATAAACTACCTCCGAGGAATAATCTCCGTTTTTTTCGGAGCATAAACAGAATCTGGAAGTTGTTCCGCAGGTAAGACTCTATTTTTGCCATCAGGAGAAATTTGAACTCGGCATGTCTCATTAGCTCTTAAAATTCTATCCTGGGGGAGTAATTCTTGCACATGGGTCGCTTCTTCTCCATTTTCAAGAATATAAGAATATTCGATCCCTTTTCGCTCACTTAACTTGTCAGCGGCTTGCGATCCTAGGGCCTGGCCAGCTACTCCGCCACCGATGGCGCCTACTTCGGTTGCTATTGATTTACCCATGCCTTTGCCAACCATTGATCCCATGGTTGCTCCTAAGACACCACCGGCCACTGTGCCTGCGAATCCTCCAGTTTTTGCGTCAGACTCCGAGCCTCTAATCATGACTTCCCTGGCTTCCACAACGCGACAACGCAAAACTTTTTTTGATACACCCACTTCTGAGCTTCTATACATTGATTCACTCAAAACGGGCGTTGAGCACCCCGACAAAAGTTGAGCAAATATCAATGTAAGCAGCACGAAAACAATTTTATTGACCATACGCATTTTATAAATCCTCGGTGAGAAAGACCCCGCAATCGCAAAGCGGGGATAAATCGTTGCCTAATTAAATTGGAGTGTCCAGTTTTGCATGCGTTAAACCGAGAACCGGACGAAACTCGTAAATCATCATACACACCTTGCGGTGTGGCTTCCCCTCGCCTTTAGCGCGGGGTGATTGACCGTCAATGTTGGAAAGGCTTTACACTAAACGTATCAACCGTTTCCGGTCTTGTAACGAATAGCGACCGTGCAGAAGACTTGAGGTTGATTGACTCTCCGATATAAATAATCTACCAAAGTGATATTAAACGATGCCACTAACGGAATTCGAATTAATCTCACGTTATTTTACACGCCCATCCCGACGGACCGACGTAGTTCGGGGTGTTGGTGATGATTGTGCCATAGTACGAGTACCTGCGGGTATGGAGTTAGCGGTAACCATCGATACTCTTATCAGTGGCGTTCATTTTCCACCGGAAACCGATCCATATGCCATTGGCTGGAAAGTTTTAGCGGTCAGCCTGAGTGACTTGGCGGCGATGGGAGCGGACCCGGCTTGGGCAACCCTCGCGCTAACCTTGCCAGAAGTAAATGAAGACTGGTTACGAGCCTTTAGCCAGGGGCTATTCGATCTTGCCAACCAATACAATCTGACATTGATTGGCGGAGATACCACGCGCGGGCCACTCGCCATTACCCTTCAAGCACATGGATTTGTTCCGTTAGGGCAGGCATTGGAGCGTAGCGGTGCTCAAGCGGAGGATTTGATTTACGTAACTGGCACCCTAGGCGATGCCACGATTGGATTGGAATTATCTCAAGGGCGATGGTCAAATCCCATTATCGCAGCAGATACTGCTTACCTATCGAGTCGTCTCGATTATCCTCAACCCAGGGTGGTAGCGGGTCGCGCCCTGCGCGGTATCGCCAGCGCTGCGATAGATCTTTCCGATGGCTTGGTGGCGGACCTTGGTCATATTCTTTCGGCCAGCGCGGTAGGTGCAGTAGTTTACCTGGAATGTCTGCCTCTTTCTCCAGCTCTAAAAAAATTAACCGTTCCTTGGGAAAAAATAGTGGGTGGTGGAGATGACTATGAATTATGTTTTACTCTCCCACCTGAACGACAGGAAGAATTAGAGCGAATATCAGCCACCGTTGGTTGCAATTTCACCCTCATCGGCACTATTCGTAAATCTCTAGGAATTAGCTGGTTGGATGCCGGGAATCAAGTGGTCAACATCAATACTATTGGCTTTCGTCATTTTTAGCTCGAGTCTGCATTTTTAAAGTCCGTAAGCCATACGCAACAGAGTCATCGGCGAAACCGGCGATTTCTTTTCTTCTGACAAATTTTCAATTTGACGCGCAGCCATTGGGCAATCACTGCTGTACCAGTCCGCAGCCAATTTAATTACACGATTAATGAGTGGCTTGGCAATTTTCAATGAAATCTCATGAAATTCACGTTTAACCGTATAGGTACCATTATGACCCGAGCAACGTTCAATGGCTTCCACCTTGGTGTCTGGGATCAATTCGAGACATTCTCGAGTTTTCAGGCCCAAATTCTGCACCCGAAGATGGCAAGGTACATGGTAAGCTACTCTTCCTAATGATTGCTTAAAATCTGTGTTGAATAAATTATCTTTGTAACGCATCATTAGATATTCAAAGGGATCGAAGAATGCCGCTTGAACTTTAGCCATAATCGGGTCATCAGGAAACATCAACGGTAATTCTTGCTTGAACATCAGCACGCAGGAAGGTATTGGAGCGACAATATCCCAACCATCATCTACTAGGGCAGCAAGACGAGGGACATTATATTCCTTGGCGGTAGCTACTCCGATTAAATCACCAAGTTCTAGCCTTGGCATTCCGCAACATTGGCTATTTTCCATGAATCGCACTAAGATTCTGTTGTGTTCGAAGACTTTCACCAAATCCTCGCCTACTGTTGGTTCGTTATAATTACCATAACAGGTACCAAACAGGATAACCTTGCCCGTAGTCGTTGTTCCTCGTTGTATTTTAATTAAGGCTGATGGACGATGCTTTTTTAGGCGTCGTGCAAGGGTGTCACTATGGTATTCAGGTAAAATGGCATCTGGGTGGATCTCCATCACTGCATCCAAAACCTTGCGCCCAATGACGGAATGGTTGACAGTATTCACCACAGTGTTTATTACCGGAATACTTGCTAGTTTTCCCACCAAATCGGTACATGTGATGATTCGATCCCGCAATCGTGTATTACCTTTACGGAATTTCACCGCCTTGGCGCGCAACATCAGGTGAGGAAAGTCAAGATTGAATGAATGCGGTGGAACATACTGGCACTTGGTCTCATAACATACATCGCATAAATAACAGTGATCTACAACTTGCCACTGAATTGCACGATCAAGGCTATCCGCTTCTCCACTTTCGCTATCGTCGATGGCATCGAACAGCATTGGAAAAGCATTACACAGGCTAATGCAGCGCCGACAACCATGACAAATATCGAAAACTCGCCCTAATTCGCTGAACAGATCTTCTTCGTCATAAAATTCGGATTTATGCCAATCCAGGGGATGACGGGTAGAAGCATTTAGATCATCTTCACGGATTTGATCAGACATCTTTGGATTCCACCATGATTTAGCCGGACGGCAGGATTATCGACCGATCTTTTCCACGCCGAAGAAAAATCGTTCCGTCCGTCAGATCCAGAATGATTTGACGATGTACTTTTCCTTCTAGATCTTCATAGGCTATCGAGAAGCCATAATTACGTAGCAAAAAACGACCCGTGGCGGCGTTACGCAGTCCGATATCCACCGACCAGGTTTGTTCTAGATTAGTAAACATGTTGCCACCACCAAACAAACCTACCCGATAATCCGCCGGACAGGTACGCGCCCGTTTTATGACTTTCAAGAACAGATCCATAGCATCGTCGGCGTAGCGTGGATCCGGTAATTGTCCCCGACCTTTGCCAGGATCCTCAGGAAGTAGGTAATGACACATTCCTCCAATATTTAACCCAGGATGCCAAAGAGTGATGGAGACACAAGAACCAAGCAAGGTTCTTAATTGTATCTTTCCCTTGCCGAACCAGAGGTCGCCAGGGTACAGATAACGTTCAACGGTATTTGCATTGGCCATGGCAAAATAAACATAACCTGGGTTCAAATTAAAAAAAATTAAGACGCGAAAGTTACGCCGCCATGGTGATGGTGGTACGCCCCGCAGCTTGCTGAATTAGCGCTGGGATGTCCAAAATCAATGCCACCTCGCCGCTGCCTAGTATGGTTGCCCCACTGATGCCAGAGAGACGCCGAAATATCTCTCCCAGGGGTTTGATCACGGTTTGAAACTCACCTAAAAGCTGATCCACCACCAGGCCCGCCTTGCGCCCACCGTATTGGACAACCACGACACTTTGGCGAATCTCCGCTCCGTGCGCCTCACTGGTGGCAAAAGCTCGACTTAACCATAATAACGGCAATACTTCGCCACGTAGATTAAGATACCCTCGCCCATGCTGGGTATCGCTAAAGTCCAGGCACTCAACCACCATGTCTAGGGGCGCGACGTAGAACGCGCCAGCGATGCCGACCAGGAAACCATCGATAATGGCAAGTGTTAGCGGTAGCCGCACGCGAATTATCGTTCCCACACCTTTTTCGCTCTCGACTTCGATGGTGCCACGGAGTCCATCCACCACGCGGCGTACTACGTCCATGCCCACGCCTCGTCCTGACATATCGGTTACCTTTGATGCCGTAGTCAGTCCCGGCTCAAAGATGAACTGAAAAATCTCGGCGTCTGTGGGTTTGGCATCATGACTCACCAACCCAGCCTGAATCGCCTTAGCAAGAACCCGATCACTATCAATTCCTTTGCCATCATCGGCAACTTCAATGACGATGCTACCCGAATCGTGATAGGCATTGAGAGAGAGCATTCCATGAAGGGGCTTGCCGAGCGCGATACGTTCACTGGGACGCTCAATGCCATGGTCAAGACTATTACGCACAAGATGGGTTAAGGGATCGGCGAGGCGTTCCACCATCGCTTTGTCCAATTCAGTATCAGCGCCATTTACTTCCAGTTTCACTTCTTTGTCCAAATCTCGGGCTATATCGCGGATCACGCGTTGAAAACGCGAAAAAGTCTCCCCAATTTGGACCATACGCAGACGCAAGGCTACTTCGCGGATTTCTTCCACCAGACGCGATAACGCCGAAGAAGACTCCATCAAAGCAGCATCGCCCAAACGCTTGGCCATTAGCGCTTGACTCGCGCCGACAACCACTAGTTCACCCACTAAATCGATAAGCCGATCCAGCTTGGCGGCATCGACACGCACATTGCGCGCCGTGGCTGCAACTTGATCGCGGCGGTTTTGTTGATGATGCAATGCTGCTTCCACCAGCTCGGGTGCAGCCATGGAATTCTCAACCATGACCTCGCCCATGCGTGGTGGAGTGCCTTCGATGTGTCCTCGTTTAGCCTGGCAACGGAGAGCCTCCTCCAATTCGTAGGTGGTGAGGGCACCGGTCTTCACCAGCATCTCTCCCAACCGTAGCGTATCGCCATTGGCCATTTCTTCCAGTGTTTGTAGATACTCGCTGATTTTCGCCATGGGTGGGAGAATCCGAATACTGATTTCATCACGCATGAATTGAAAAGCATCTGCAATTGCCTGTTTGGTCGCTGAAGTCTTGAGGTCTACTTCCAAACCCAAATAGCACAGCTCAGGGTCGAAAGCATCGGGTTCGGGCAAGAAGTCCCAGATCGCGGTCGCGCTCACAATTTCCCCCTGCGTGGCGAGATAGCGCAGACATGACAATGGATCCAGGCCATGACGCAGCACATTAGGCCCGAAACGTACCGATAGATGCCAAGCGTCATTCACAACACAATTTTCATCACGTTCCAGATTGGCAGCAGCTTCCACCGGAAGCGTCGCTGTTGCTTCTGTTTTAGTTACATCACCTTTAGCAGGAGCGGTGGGAAGTATTTCGGTAACGGATGGCTTTAAGTAGATATTAAGCTGATTTTTTAGATTCTGTTCCGTGTTGGCGAATTCCATGCCGATGCCGGTATCATTTCCTTTCATGGCCATTTCCACTAATATTCCAAGGTGGTCCTTGCAATTTAACAGTAACTCCATCAAAGTACGATTAACAACTACTTCACGATTGCGCAGCCGGTCCAACACGCTTTCCACAATGTGAGAAAAATTCACCACCGGATCAAATCCAAATATTCCTGCCCCCCCCTTGATGGTATGTACAGTACGGAATAACGCATTAAGAGTTTCCTCATCCTGGGGCCGTTCTTCAAGAATCAGTAAAGTTTCTTCCATTTGAGCGAGCAATTCAGTGCTTTCACTAAAAAACGTTTGAATCGCCTGCTCCAGGTTCAGTGTATTCATCATTGTCTCCGAGATACCCACTGGCTTTAGCAGTGGGGAGGAAAGGAGACGGTTTTAGCGGGAAAAACCGTCAGTTAAAAAAGCCGGTCTTTCCCGACTGTCAGCCCTTACGAGCTTGATGACACGAGTCTTGCGACCCGGTTCCTTCTGGGGGAAGCACTTCGGTGGTGCCAAACCAGCTCAACAGTCCATAAAGACCGAGCGTTTCCCGTACCGCGACGCTCATTCCCGCGATACGCAATGCCACCTGCCGACGAATCGATTCACGATGCAACAGTAGCAGCAACTGTACCCCGCTCGTATCCAGATCAGATACGCCAGAAAGGTTTAATACTAATTCTCGACTATTCGCCAGCGGCTCTAATAATGGAGCCTTGAGCGCCATCGCGGTATAAATATTCATTTCTTGTTCAATCTGGAGGGTACAGCGACGTCCCTGCCAGTGGGTATTGATGCTCATCAGTATCTCCGAAAAACTACAGCCTTCAGGGCGTTGAGGCAGGATTGGAGACGATTTTAGAAATAACCGTCACGGAACACACAACGTTCAATTATCCTGGCTATCAGCTCGTAGGGTTGGCCAGGCGGCACGCAAATAGACCATCATTGACCACAAAGTCAGGAAAACCGCCAGGTAGAGCAACACCAATCCCAGATCCCAAATCGCAATGCCAAGAATAGGCTCATGATAGAGAAGCAAAACCAGGGAAATCATTTGCATGGCGGTTTTGAATTTACCGATGCCCGAAACCTTGACCCTGGTTCGCTCTCCTATTCCTGCCATCCACTCACGCAAGGCAGAAATAGTAATCTCTCTACCGATAATAACGGCGGCAGGCACCGCAACAAACGGGGTGGGGTGATATTCGAGGATAAGCACCAACGCCACGGCCACCATGAGTTTATCGGCCACCGGGTCGAGAAAGGCACCGAAAGCTGATACCTGAGCCAAACGCCGAGCCAGGTAACCATCTAGCCAGTCAGTAAGCGCTCCCAGGGTAAATAGCGCGGATCCAAGGGCATGGGCCTTGGGAAATGGCAAATAATAGACAACCATCAACGCAGGAATAAAGGCGATTCTTATCCATGTCAAAATAATTGGAATATTAACCTTGGCACGCATGGTAGACGGTAATCGGGGTTGAATGGCGAACCCTGGCTGTTTCCGTGGTGGCGATATAGTCGTCATCGTAATCACACTTGGTTCCACACGTTCAACCTTTTGGCATTAGTTACCAACGATTAACTTCCTTATTTATCGCGGCGTTGGTTTTTTATTTTCCGACTTGTCGGACACAGACAGTGATCAAGATTTTCGGTAGCTTGACAATTTCTTCCATGCACATAAAAGATACGAAATAACGATCAACCGCATTCTGGCTAATTAGGAATACCGCCCGGAATTCGTGACCAACGCACTTTAATTGTGCTTAATCCTGGCAACCAGAACAAATTACCCGTGCGAAAATAACTGGCAACCACACGCTAGTATATTTGAAAACGAATCACTTGCGCGGATTGCCATTTTTTGTACTTGGGATGTTTTGCAAAAGAATTAGCGAAGGCTTTATCCAGATCGGCAATACTTGCGACAAAACGGTGGCCGGGACTTTCGTCAACCAGGAATACCTCTCCAATTTTTCAGTCAGGTCAATTCTTAGTGAAAAATCCACACCAATAACACGCTCGTCGATCTCTTGATAGAGGAAGAAGCGCCAGAAAAGGCACGCATTCCAAACCCAGCGGGCGGCACCGAAAAATTGAGCCAGCAGGAGAAGTTGAATGGCAGCTGGATAAAATCGCAGACGATAAGAGCATTCCATAGCGTTATTTTAACATGCAGTGCCGGTATTGCGATGGCGTTACCGAAATACGGGTACCCGATGCAGCGCGCACCATACGGAACGGACGCGGCGGACAATCACCAATATCTGCCCCGAAATCCTCTACTCCGCTACGCAACCGGACGAGGGGTGTCCCTGTCTCGCTGCGATGAACAGGACTTATCATCCCGCGATCAACCGTTGCCACCGCTGGCGCCAATCTTCCTTTACTGGACGAATGAACCACGAGACAGGAATTGTCAAAGATCCCCCATTGGTGTTCAGAATCATCGTCACGCGCTGAGTACCAACATGGTTATCTAGCGGCTTCAAGGTCAGAGCCAATTTCACCAGGTTACCATCGAAAGCGTAACGATCCAGAGTCAACCCCCGATCCAGCTCAAGCAGCCGGGCGTTACCGTAAAGATAGCCACGACCGGTATTACGAATCGTTAGGGTTCGCGTGCGTACCATACCCGGAGACATCACTCCAAAATTTATGCTATTGGGTTCAGTCACGGGTCGGGGATCCTGTAAAGATGAATCAAGGATATGGAGCACTTCCTCAAGTTTGGCTTCCCAGGATAAATCAGGAGCAAGTAAGGCATGATCCAGAGGAGTAGGATCGAGTAACCGTCTGGATCCCACCAACCAGGCACGAATCCAGCCTTCCTCAAGCAACATTCGTCCGAGTCGGGTATCCTCCGGGGAGCGATCCACCAGCCGCGCCAGTGCTGCGGGTTCAATCACCACAACACCTCGAAATGAAAAGGGCAGCGTCGGACAATGGGACCAAAATAAATAGCGGGTTCCCAAAGTTGGCGTTGCTCCGTAGCGGTAGCGCAAATCCCGCACCAAATCGAGTTCCTGCTTCCAACCCGGAGGCGAGGCAGCACGGAGCCATTCTTCGTAACGTCCATCATAGAGTGGACCGGCACAGGCCACGCTGGCCTCGACGACCCCCAGGCGTGCGACTAAGGCACACCATCCGCCGGGGCGATCCATTCGTACTCCGCCGATCTCCAGGCCGCGTGTTGGATCTAGATTTCTCAGTAGGGCAAAGGCGATCAGTCCGCGTGGGCTGCCGCGACCAAGCCGTCGCCGCAACTCCCGTAGCCGCTCCAACAGTTCAGGAGTGCGTTCGCCCGCTTTTCTTCCGATTTCGACCCAGGCATCAAGCGATTCATCAAGGAAACTGCGTTCCAGAGCATCCTGAAGATCTTGCTCTCTCTCGCTACGCGTTAGTAATACTACTAATTGCCGGAGGTCATAGGCTTGCCATGTATCCGCCTGAGTTTCCTGCGTATGAGTCAATGAGCGTAGCACCAGGGGTGCGCCGGGATCGAGGAGATAACGCAGCCGGATCACCGCACGCCTGGGGCGCGTGGCGTATTCCTTTTCCAGGTTTTCAATGCGGTCGGCAAGCGTCGCATCTCCCTGGTCAAAGACCCAGCGGCGAATGTCACCACGGAGTAAGTGGTGAGCGGCATCAAAAAAATCCAGGGCGGCGGCGAGTTCGCGTGGGATACAGGCTGCTGGCCAACCTGGATAAGGTCGCCGCACACCATTTTCCCCAATGATTACTGGTAATAACGGTTCTTCGCCGCGCAGCCATGCCTGAACCTCAGCATAGCCCCAGCGTAGCGTCGGATTATGAATCGTGAGGCCCCGTGCCAGGTGGGCCAGTGCTGGAGGTAGTCCATCCGGTAGGGAAAGCCGTCCGCGTAAATGAGCGACCAGAATGTCATTGGGTGAGCAGCCCTGGAACGGCGAGTAACCAAGAAAGGCATGAAGCACGGTAATCCCGAGACTGTAATAATCGCTCTTAGGCCCAACTTCATGGTGGTCAAGCAACTCAGGGGCGGCGAAATCCAGGGTCAGGCGATCCGCTGAGGTAGTGACCCGCGCTGTGTCACCTAGATCCAGGTAGGAACTGATGCCGAAATCCCCAATCAGCAATTCGTGCCGCGCGGCATCACGAAAGAACAAATTGGTTGGTTTGATATCGCGGTGGATGATGCCCTGACGGTGACAATATTCTAGGCCCTCGATCACTCCTTCCAAATAGCAGCGCAGGTCTTGCTCTGGAAGGGGCATGACATTGGCTAGGGTTCCGCCAGCGCAGTATTCCGCAACCTCGTAGAAACGTTCCCTCCATTGGCCAATAGTCAGCAGGCAAAGAACATGAGGATGGCGCACACCCTGAAGCTGCGCGATTACTTCCTCCTTTGGACGCGCCTGACAGCGGTAAATCTTTACGGCCACTTCCGTTGCACTGTGTTCGTCATGGCAGCGAAAAACTTCCGCCTCGCCGCTGATGCTTCCCAATGGCCCTTCCAGCACCCGATAGCGATCTGCGACCAACATTCCGCCCTGGGAAACGTGGTCATTGGATGAAATTGAAATAGTAGACGGATAACGCGCAGTTACCGCTGCTCCCTCGTGCGAATAGCGGAGGGTGACCGGCGTCATCAGTGTCTCCAGTGTCTGTCATTCTGCGCGCCGTTGCAGAACGCAGAATCTTTAATGTAGATAGGTTATTCTGCGACTACGTTTCGCTGCGTGCAGAATGATTTAAGTTATTTTTCAACTGTGTAACTCCTACCTAACTTCAAAAACCCCTAGATCCCGCAGGGTCGAAAAATTCTTGACTGTCTTCCTTTCCCAGCAAACGAGCAACGACACGATTAATACGGTGTTCAACGGTGGCATCAATCTGGGAAGTATCGGTTTCCACCCGACAGCCACCCCGGGTGATGGTGGCGTCTTCCTCAATGCGTATTTCGTTCGTACCCTCTTTTTTTCCCAGCGCGACTCGTACCAATGGAACATCATCAGGATGGAGAAAGATGCGTAAATTACGCCGTGCGGTGGGCAGGCTCGCCAGAGCCTCACGCACCACTGGAATGATTTCACCAGCACCAATCCGTAATTCACGACGCACAATTTGACGCGCTACCGCCACGACTAAGGCGACGAGTTGTTCCTCGACTTCGGAATCCAGATTCGCCAAAGGTTGATCCAGCAGTGTCAGAAATTGGCCTAATTGGTTAAGCTTGGCTTGTACCTCAGCGTCGCCCTTGGCCAAACCATCGCGCCGACCTTCCTCGACTCCTTGCGCCAAACCATCGCGCCGACCTTCCTCGATCCCTTGCGCCAAACCATCGCGCCGACCTTCTTCGATTCCTTGCGCCAAACCATCGCGCTTGCCGTCCTTAAATCCTTGATCCAAACCAGTACGCCGCCCTTCTTCGATCCCCTGGGCCAGGCCATCGCGTTGGCCTTGTTCTATCCCCTGCTCCATTCCTTGCTCGATTCCTTGCTTGATTCCCGTTGTCGTCCCTTCCTCGATCCCTTGCTTGAACCCTTCTTCATGACCTTTGATTAATCCCTCACGATAGCCTTCCTCTATTCCCTTGGTTATCCCTTCTTGGCGACCACGTTCAAAACCTTCTGCATATGCCTCGCGTGAGATGGTTTCGATTGCGTCCACGGTTGGCAGCTTGGCAGCAGGATCAGGCCGCGCCACCGTTTCTTTCTTGCGTCCAGGCTGAATAATCGATTGGGGCTGGGATAACGGCAAAGCTGTGGCCGGGACAAAAGCTGGTTGCGGTTCTGGAACCTGAGAAGAGGGCCAGAAAGAATCATCCATGACCGGAGGTTTCCAGCGACGGAGGGTCGTGTCCAGTTCTTCTTTAGCGATCACCCTAGACATACTGTTCAGAACCTCCGCTCAGGCTGATTTCACCAGCATCGGCCATGCGCCTGGCTATCGATAAAATTTCCTTCTGGGCAACTTCTACCTCGGAGATTTTGACCGGTCCCTTGGAATCCAGATCATCCTTAAGCATTTCGGCGGCACGCTTAGACATATTTTTGAAAAATTTCTCCTTCATGGCCTCATCGGAACCTTTGATGGCAAGCAACAGGGTTTCTGAGGGAACCTCGCGCAACAATGCCTGGATACCACGATCCTCGACATCCAGCAGATTCTCGAAGACAAACATGAGATCCTGAATACGTGAGGCCATTTCTGAATCGACCTCGTGAATATTTTCCATAATTTGCGACTCCATGGTCGAGTCTAAGAAATTAAGAATGCTGGCCGTAGTCTTGATTCCACCAAGACCGGAGGATTTAACTGCGGTCTTACCACTAAATTGTCTCTCCATAATGTCGTTGAGTTCCTGAAGAGCAATTGGATTAATCCCTTCAAGGGTGGCGATACGCAATAAAATATCAGGACGAACTCGTTCAGGAAGAATAGAAAGTACCTCAGCTGCCTGGTCGGGTTCCAGATAAGCCAGGACAATTGCAATAATTTGTGGATGTTCGAGGCGAATGACATCAGCCACGGCGCGCGGCTCCATCCATTTCAATGTATCCAGGCCCTTGGTGCTGGCTCCCAACAAAATGAGATCGAGGATATTCTTTGCCTTTTCTTCGCCAACCGCCTTGACAATTACGTTACGGATATAACTATCCGAATTTACCCCGAGTGCGGTTTGATCTTGTGCGCTGTTGACAAAATCACTTAACACGCTTTGAACCGTTTCCCGAGAAACATGGGGCACACTCGCCATGGCAATACCTACTTTCTGGACCTCCTTTGGCCCTAGACCACGCATGACCACTGCGGCATCATCTTCTCCCAGGGCGAGGAGAAGAATTGCAGCCCGCTCAACCCCGGAGAGTGCTTTGGATGTTGGAGCCAGGGCAATATCGGTTGATTCAGTCATCCAGCATTTGCGGCGCGGAAACCTCTGGCTTCAGCCATGGGGAGGAAGCGCCGTCCTCCTTAATTTTTTGACGTTGAAGTGAACAGTTGTTGGTCTTTCACGGCGGTAGCCAGGCCTAGTGACGGAAAAAACTGTTGGCTTTTACCGTGGGATGATTTATGGACTATTTACCCACAAATTGAGTAAATCGGAGGCTACTTTTGGTTCTTCCTTAATTAGATAACGAATATATTTCATGTATAAATTATACTCTGGAGATGGTTCTTCCTTTTTTAAGTTTGGAAAAATATCGGCAATTTTATTTTTTGCAAGAGCAGCATTTTTGCCATCATTAGAATTTTCCGTCGTGACGGATGAAGTGACTGGTGAAATTGCATTTCGAGAGGCATTTTCCAACGAGCCGCCAGGTAAAATGGTTTTTTCAGTGCCTTCATCCAGCGCAGCAGGTTTAGGTAAGGAAGAATCATGTCCTGGTGGCGGAAGAGCAGCAATTTCTGTTTTATTAGGGTCTGAGGATGATTTTATTGTAGCAATTTCAGTTTTATTATTCTTTTCCTGGGCAATTATTGTTGCAGAAGCAGCCATTTTTTCATTTTCCGCTGTTGTGCCGGATTTCTGAGAAACAGCAGTAACTGATTTTAGCTTTTCATTCGCTGACAATGGCTTTACTTTGGGCGCGGATGGGTTCAATCTTTCGGTTTTAGACAATAATCGTTGTGGAGCAATAGCAGCCATTTGATTAGACAAGCCACTATCTCCTCTTCTGTTTGGAGAAACTCCAAACGGATTATTTTTTTCCGTCCTGGAAACTTGATTAGTTGAAAAAAAAGAACTTGTTTTGTTGCTTGCCGTCTTGGCGTTCAACTTTTCAGGAATTGAATTTCCGGAAGAAAACAAGTCTGTTTTTTTTTCGGGCGCAATAACCGATTTTTTTTGCTCGTGCATAATCATCAATCAATTATGAAGGTGGACGCCTGACGAAACAAGAATCACAGCTACTATTATTAAAATATTAAAAAATTAAGCCCCTTTCTTGGCGTTTGGATTGTTCTTGTGATTTGGATTATCGGAAAGGATCCAGTCCTTGAGGATCTCGGATACCATTTTTGGTTCTTCCCTGATTAAGTACCGAATATGCTCTAGGGAGTCATCGTAATCATTTTTCTTATTAACTAGCCACGGTGGAAGCTCCGACTCATGACTGGGCGATGAGAGCGTCAAGTGATCTTCTGGTGGCCGTCCGCTTTCTTCTTCTGCGCCTTCCCCAGCGGGTCTGAGTTCACGGGTATCATATTCTTCTTCCTCTTCTTCTTCCTCATCGTCTTCTTCTCCATCCTGTTTTGCTGCTTTTTTCGCTTCTGTCCCTGAGTGTTCCAGGCCCGATGCCTCATCTGACGACGCATTCTCGGCTGACGAAGTTTTTTGCAGTGCTTCCAGTTCTTTTGCTTTTTCCTGCCTGGATTCTTCTTCCAATTCCAGATCTTCCTCGCCGATCATGTGGCGCATTACTGGGCGCACCACACCTAGGATTATTACCAGGATTAGCAGAGCTGCGAGTCCTTGTCGAAATAGCTCAATAGCCCAAGGTTGACGCCACAAGGGCAGCTCTTCAGTAGCCGAAGGTTCTTTTTCGAAATCGGGCATGAAGGCCAAATTCACCACGCTGATGGCATCGCCACGCTGTGCGTCATAGCCCACCGCCTCGCGCACTAAGGCGCGAATACGTTCCATTTCTTCAGGAGAACGAGATATTCGCAGGGGTGGATTAGTCCCGGGGCGAAAAGCATCATCAACTGCCACGGCAGCACTGATCCGACGTATTTGTCCAATCGGGCTGCGTGTATGACTAATGGTGCGATCTACTTCGTAATTACGAGTCGCATGACGTTTGTTGGTAACTAAGCCGCCTGTTCCTATGCCTTGGGTGGCGACATTGCCTTTGCCGGCATCCGGTGGAGCACCTCCATTATTGAGCGCCTCGGGGACGGTCCCGGCTGCGGGCGGTTGGTTGGATAACGCCCCCGGAATACCCATCTCGTTTACTCCACGGCTTTGCTCATCTACGGTTTGTTCACTACGAAGCGATGGCTGGTCAGGATTGTAAACCTCACGGGTCTGCTCGGTATCACTGAAATCCATATCAACGGTAACCTGGGCACGGATACCATTTATCCCCGCCAGCGGGGCGAGCATGTGTTCGATGCGTCTAATATAGGAATCTTCCACCCGATGAACGTGCTCAAACTGCGCCTTGGTCAGGTCCATTTCCCGGGAAAAACTATCCTGTCGTGTCAACAATTCACCAGTTTGGTCGACCACAGTGACTCGGTTCGGTTCCAGTTGAGGAATGCTAGAAGCCACCAAGTGGACAATGGCTTCAACCTGGTTGCGATCTAAGTAACGCCCTGGGTGCATTTGTAGCATTACTGAAGCGCTGGGCTTTTCGCGGTCGCGCACAAATACCGATGGACGAGGGAGCGCAAGATGAACGCGAGCACTCTGGACGGCTGCCATGGTAAGAATGGAGTGAGCCAGTTCCCCCTCCAGAGCGCGTTGATAACGCGCTCCCTCCATGAATTGACTGGTGCCAAACGGAGATTGGTTATCAAGAATTTCAAAGCCACCTATCGGAGGAGTCTTGGGCAGACCCATGCCAGCAAGCCGAATACGTGTTGCATGAATTTCGCCCGCAGGCACAGTGAGGGCACCAGTAATGGGATCGATACGATAAGGAATATTATTTTTTTGCAGAGCTTCCACAATCTGAGCGGTATCGGTTTCCGCGAGTCCGCCGAAAAGAATTTGGTAGGGAGGCGGTTCCTTCCGCGACCACAGAATGATCACGACAATAAAAGCCACGGCAGCGGCCAGACCCACCATCACGCCAACCTGATGCAGGCTAGGGAGCGCATTGAAACGTTCCAGGAAACGCGCCGCCAAAGGCAAACGGTTCGTCAACGTTTCAGAAATCATGCCAGGAACCATTGCAGTGCCCGCACTCCCGGGGGTATTTCCCGGTTGGATCGTGCTTGCGGAAATGGCTGTACCCGGTGTGGCTCCATTGCCGGCCAGACTGGTTCCCGCACGGTTGGTAAGTTCAGTGGCGGCCATGTAAAAATACTCTCAGAATAGATCGTTACACTTGCATGCTCATAATTTCTTGGTAGGCACTCACAAGCTTGTTGCGTACCTGAGTCATGGCCTGGAAAGAAATGTTCGCCTTTTGGCCAGCCACCATCACTTCGGGAAGATCGACACCAACCGCTCCGCGTTCAAAATCGGCAGAAAGCTTGGCAGAGTTTTGTTGAAGTTGATTGACCGCATCAATGGATTGGCGTAACAGACTGGAAAAATTAGGAGGAGCAACCTCCGGTATAGGGGGAGCCGCCGGAGTCGGGGCACGACCCTGGGCCAGGGTCGCAGCGGCACGCATTTGTACAAGCAAGCCGTTGATATCGGTAGTATTCATCGGATCGCGCTCCGTATTCAATAATATTGAAAGTATTACAATACCAAAAGGACGCGCTTACGCGTGTTAGCGAAATGGTCGCGTTTACGACCTTATAAGCAAATTTCGTTCCTGTTTAATATATGTTGTAATCAATCAATTATTTATTGTAATGACACGGATTGCGTCAAAAAGATGACTCATCAATCTGACGATGCAGGCCATATTTCCGACATTTTTCCACTAACGTGGTGCGTCGCATTTTAAGGAAGTTAGCGGCATGGGCCACTACGCCGTCATTGCGTTCCAACGCCTGACGAATAAGACTTGATTCTAGGTTATTTAACAGTGTCTTGAGATCAATACCTTCCTCGGGTATTTCGGGGATGAGATTCGTCAACGGATCGTCGATCACTGCCTGGGTAAGGACCACGCGTTCTGTCTGACCTAGTGTTTCCGTGATGACAGGGACAGCAGGAAGAGATGGTTCAACATTGCCACGATACTTTAACGGCAGATCATGGACATCGACCAAGCTATAGGGATAAAGGATGGTTAGCCGCTCTACCAAATTAGACAGTTCGCGGACATTACCCGGCCAGGAATGACGGGCCAACACGCCCTTAGCGGCTTCTGTGAAGCGTATTGAGCCACGCTTTTCAGCTTCGAGACGGGCGACGATCTCATCAATGAGCAGAGGAATGTCCTCTGGGCGCTCGCGTAAAGGAGGGACTTCGATGGGAAAAACGTTGAGCCGATAGTAAAGATCATCTCGAAACTGCCCAACGCTGATCAGACTTTCCAGGTTGCGGTGAGTGGCTGCGATGATACGGACATCTGCTTGGAGGGTTTTGGTGCCGCCAACGCGCTCGAAACAACGTTCTTGCAGCACGCGCAGGAGTTTAACTTGCATGGTCAAACTCATGTCGCCAATTTCGTCTAGGAACAAAGTACCGCCTTCGGCCAGCTCAAAACGGCCAGGCCGGGCGCTAATTGCCCCAGTAAAGGCCCCCTTCTCGTGACCAAAAAGTTCACTTTCCAGAAGATCGGCGGGAATGGCCCCGCAATTGACGGGAACGAACGGACCTTGGCGACGGTTCGAGTTATCGTGAAGGTTGCGTGCTACTACCTCCTTGCCGGTACCTGATTCGCCCAAAATAAGCACCGAGGTGCCAGTGCCCGCTACTTGCCGCATTAGCTCACGAATAGAACGTAAAGCGGGACTCGTACCGACCATCCGCCGCAAGGCCAGGCTGGATGGGCGTTGGGTATTGCTCCGACGCTGACTTTCACGATGAAGGCGCGCATTTTGCAATGCATTGGTAAGCTGTTGAAAACGTACTGGATATTCCAGCTTACTTAATACTGAAGCATTCACATCGCGTCCGAGGGAGACTTCCTCTCCCAGCCCCATTACCAAGACCACAGGCAATGATGGATCACGGACCCGAATTTGACGTAACCCTTCTGCGCGTGGCAAATCGCAGTGACCAAGAAGCACTGCCTCAAGTTCCTCGAACGCGGAAAGATTGTTCAAAGCCTCTTTGATATCCTTGGCGAGCAGTGCCTGGTAATCGATGAACTCGATGACCGCTTTTAACTCCTGACGTCGCCCAGCATCGGTCTCGATGATTAAAACGGATTTGCCAGACCCGATGGCGCTGGACTTGTCGGATTTAGGCTTATTGTGCATGAATTTATCGGGCATGACGTTGCTCCGTGATTGTTTAGAACCCGCGAACTCCATCCGCTGAAGAGGAAATCTGTCGCTGTTCCCGATAGAGATGCAAATGCCCAGCCAAGATTTTGTCGTTCATTAAAGTATTATACGTCAAGGTGTTGAACCAAAGATGAATCGATTGTCAAAAAGTCGTAAAAAATAATTGTAGATTAAATTTATTAACAATTAAAATTAGTCAACTAATTTTTAGTTTACTTAATCGTAAGAATGCAACTATTGTTTCGAAAACGCAATGGTATGTATCATAAAAACAACAAATTATATGATAATAGATATAAATGAAATTTTATTATTATTTTATCAACGGTTATGCGCACCCTTCCGTTTGTTGTCTTTTTGTAAAAATCAATACATCTTACAAAAATACAACTTTTGTTATTTAACCCAAGTTGACACCTAATTTGTGGTGGCAAGGTTTTCGCTACAACGCCCGCAGTGGAATGCGGCTTCAAGGGTATAGAGGGCAATTTTGGTTATTTAATAAAGCTAATTTCCACAATGACAGAAACCGTAAACATATTTTGATTATAATAATTAATTAGCGGTCGACGGCAGATTTTGGTTGTCCGTCTTGCGTCGATGCGTTGCGATTTTGAGGGCGTCGCGCTACCATTACTTTTGGGGTAGGGTATGCGATTCTGTAAAGAAAACTCGAAAGAGCAGATAAAATCCGCCGGGCAATGTCGACCGATTAAGTCGTTACGGGCAATAGGTCCGAACGTTTGGAAGACGATAACACTAAGCACCGATTGTAATACCACAATTGAAATGTGGGCGTCCGATGAATCGCAAACTACCCAATGCGCAGTAGGTCATCATGGATGACGACCGATAAGCATACGGTGCGGACTCCAACCAACACTATAAAGGCAGCGTTTCCTCCCTTAAGACCTTAGAGATTGAGGAATTTCCACGCTGAAAATTCTATGAACATGGCTGATCGCGATGGTTTTATTTGGCTAGATGGAGAGATGATTCCTTGGCGTGAGGCAAGGATTCATGTGTTGACCCATTCTCTACATTACGGAATGGGGGTGTTTGAGGGTGTACGTGCTTATGAAACCGAAAAGGGCACTGCTATCTTTCGTTTAGTGGACCACACGGATCGACTCTTTCGGTCGGCTCATATTTTGGCGATGAACATCCCTTATTCACGTTCGACATTAATCGATGCTCAAAAAGCTGTGGTGCGCGCAAATGGTCTGAAGTCAGGTTATATCCGTCCGTTGTGTTTTTATGGTTCAGAAGGCATGGGACTACGCGCCGACAACTTGCGTGTTCATGCGATGGTGGCAGCCTGGGAATGGGGAGCATACCTGGGTAAAGAAGGAATCGAGAGTGGCATTCGAGTACATACGTCTTCCTTTACCCGGCACCACGTCAATGTCAGCATGTGCAAAGCCAAGGCCACCGGACACTATATCAACTCGATGTTAGCCTTGCGCGAGGCGATTTCCTGCGGTTGCGAGGAAGCGTTATTATTGGACGTGAATGGATTCGTTGCCGAAGGGAGCGGCGAAAATATCTTCATCGTGCGTAATGGCGTCCTTTATACCCCTGAATTAACTTCAGCTTTAGAGGGAATTACTCGTGATACGGTAATTCGCCTTGCCCATGACGCTAATTTTACCGTTCATGAACGACGTATCACCCGCGACGAGGTTTATGTAGCGGATGAAGCATTTTTTACGGGTACTGCCGCCGAAGTCACTCCAATTCGAGAATTGGATGGACGAGAAATTGGCTGTCATCGTGGTCGTGGCCCCATCACCGAACATCTTCAGTCATTGTACTTTGATCAAGTTCATGGACGGCGCGAGCCTTATTCGGAATGGCTTACTTTAGTTTGACACTCCCACGAATAAATTGGTGGAGATTCTTGATGACACCATGAATTCCAGTTAAGAATGATGTTTGACATCTACCTGGGAAGGCTCAACCGAAATGGAGGTCATATCAAGCAACTTTGGTCAGTGTCAGTGGCTCTACTACGCTCGGTAATGTTACCGTCCGTAGATACTTGGCTGCCGACGGTGATGATGCACCGGAACCATTTAATTCAAGGCTGCCATAGCTTTTAAACATGCACAAGGTTTTACGCCCGAGACTTCACCGGGCAACCGCATACCTTAACTTGTTAAAGAGCATTAAAATTTTAACATCAATGCAGCGCATGACGAAAATCAAAAAATATTTGAACGCGATTCATCCTGCCCGGCTAAACCCAGTGACTCTCTCGCTATTTTACTGTAAAATTTATTATAATTTATAATTCATTGAATTATTAAATAAATTCACAATCGATGGTGAAAGACTTCACCGAAGTAAGCAATTCAATTACTATTTAAGAGCTGGAATAAAACCGGTATTTTAACGACGGTTGCAAAAATCGTCTCCTTTCATCCCTACGGCTAAAGCCGGAAATTTTTCGGAGATCTAGATGCTCAAGATCCATACTACCCATTCGACTCCTTCCCGTGCGTCCACTGTGGCTAACGCGGAACTTCTATGTAACGTTACTCGCGCTGATCTTCCCCTTCACTGTCCAATGCCGGGTACCACCTCGTGGAATTCTCATCCTCGCGTGTACCTGTCATTCGATGGACAGGAACGAACGAATTGTCCTTATTGTGGAACGGAGTATGTTCTTTCCAAGGACTAATTGTACCGTTAGTCCGCTGGCGCTATTACATGGTTAACAGAGCACGGCGGTTAGCGTTACCGCTCATTCCACTTCCGGTACAGAAATCACGTTTGCATTGGAATTTTCGCAATTCTTGCTGGAAGGCGTGTGCAAGTGTCTTAATTAACAAGTCGAATTGCCGAATAACTAGATTCTACGTTGATTTTCGTTAATGCTGCATATGATTACCGGTCAAAATGCCTATCAACGGAGAGCGAATTATTAGATGAATATGTTTAATATGATGTTTGAAGCAGGATTTATGCAAAAAAATACCTTTCAATATAAAAATATTTTTATAATTTGGATAATTATTTTAACGGCTGTTATTATCTTAAACGCCTCGTGGTATAAAGTTGAACAAACCGAGCGCGCCAATGTAAGACGCTTTGGTGTAGCTCAATATCTTAAACCTCTTCAGCCAGGTTTTTATTTGAAAATACCTTTTATAGATGTCGTTGATAAAATTCAAATATCTTTAACTACGCTGCATATTCCACTTTTTGAAGTAACTACCATCGATAATCAAAAAATTACTATTGAAGAAAATTTCAATTACACTATTCCGGAAGAAAATATCTATCATGTGATGTATGAAATTGGACGCGCTGGAAATGCTGATATTGATAGTCAAGTCATTCCTGTAGTTAAAGATCGCACGGCTAGAGTTTTTGCCAGTCAAAATATGGCAAATATCAATGCCACTCGTCCCGCTATTCAAAATGAAATTGAAAGGATTGTGTCGCAATCAGTAGAAAGTCTTTTCGGGATTCAACCTCATAGTTTACAAATAGCCGGAATAATTCCATCTGCTGCGTTTATGGCGTCCAATGAAGCGGCAGTTAAGGCAAAAAATGAAGCCGTAGCAGCAGAAAACACTAAAAGAACCAGACAATTTGAAGCTGATCAAATTGTCATCAAAGCTAAAGGTGATGCCGATTCAGCAATTGAAGCAGCACGAGGACGTTCGCAATCAATTTTATTGGAAGCGCAAGCTAATAAAACCAAACAGATTTTAGAGGGTGAAGGATTAGAATCACGCTTGACTGCAGAAATAAAACCATTTGGTTCAACAGATAAATATATTGAATACTTAAAAGCTAAAGTTTTATTAAACTGGAACGGACAACAACCACAGGTCATTGCCGGATCCGGTAGTTCAACAAACTTGATTCTTCCTATACCTGGTAATAATGTTGTTAATACTAAATAATTATTTGTTTAATTAAGGAGCTCCTGATATTTATGACTAATAAATTAGCGACTAAACGATTTTTAATCGCAATTGGACTTGGTGGATTATTCGGATTGTTATGTGTTTCTTTAGCCGCTTATCATCAACCGGAAATTGCTAATCTATTTAATCCATTATTTTGGACCATTTTTAGCGATCGCGTTTTAATTGGCATAATGGTAGCAGGAGCCGGGGTTTTTACTGTGGATCCATTACTTGGATGGCATTATCTTCCTTGTTTACGTGGTAGCTGGATAGGAATTTTAGTATCGGTTCCTCTGGCCGCAGGCTCGATGACTAGCCCTCCACCGTCGAATATGTCTCACTGGATGATCTTTGGCATTACTCTATTGGCTGGCGCAATTTATGGCGCAATTATTGACGTTACTACAACTCGTATCGCCGGTCAGGGTAAAATATTAATAGAAGACTCTAGTTGCAGGCTGTAAAGCCTATCAACAGAGAGCGAAACGTTATAGATAACTTTGCACAAGTTTTTAGAAAGTAGTTACAACTGACTGGGGTGGGTGACAATTATTTCACCGTGCAGCCGTGAGGTTGTAAGTCCCAGGGTTGAATTGACGCTTGCAGGCCAAGGCGCTCGAACAAGGCGCGGTCGTGATCGGGAGCGACATTGGAAGTTGTGAGCAAGCGTTCACCGTGGAATATTGAATTAGCCCCAGCAAGAAAACTTAATGCCTGCGCCTCATCGTTCATTTGTTCACGCCCAGCGGACAAGCGCACCAAGGATGTGGGCATCATGATGCGAGTCACGGCGATGGTTCTAATTATTTCGAAGGAATCGAGAGGTGCGACCTGACTCAAGGGCGTTCCCTCCATTCGCACCAGGAGATTAATAGGAACACTTTCTGGATGTATGGGAAGATTTGCAAGCTGTACCAGCAACGATGCCCGCTCCTCGCGGTTTTCTCCTAGTCCAATGATCCCGCCGCAGCACACACGAATTCCCTGAGCACGAATACGGGCAAGCGTATCCAGGCGATCTTGGTAGGTTCGGGTGGTGACGATCCGACCATAAAATTCTGGTGCGGTATCCAAATTGTGATTGTAATAATCAAGCCCGGCTTCCTTGAGTTGTTGCGCCTGATCAGCATCCAGCATCCCCAGAGTGACACAGGTCTCCAATCCCAATGCCTTCACTCCCTGGATCATTGCAAGCACCGGCTCAAGGTCGCGCGGTCGTGGTGAACGCCAAGCGGCCCCCATGCAGAAGCGAGTGGCGCCACTGTCACGTGCCCGACGCGCAGCCGCCAACACTTCATCAAGTGGCATCAACCGTTCACGAACAAGATTAGCATCATAATGGGCACTCTGAGCGCAATAGGCGCAGTCCTCGGGACAACCACCTTTCTTGATGTTAAGCAACATGCTTATTTGTATCAAGTTGGGGTCGTGAAAGGTGCGATGGACAGTCTGTGCGCGGTGGATCAAGTCGCAAAGAGGCAGGGCAAGCAAAATTCCGACTTCACTTCGGGTCCAGTCGTGACGGTGAGTATTCTGCGTGGTGACGTGCTCGGTCATGTTAAAATTTAAGATTGTGCTTTTCAATGTACTTCACAACTACCACCACTTACCCCACTCTTACCTGAGCCACTTGATCCATTTCCAGTATTTGTCTTACTGGTGAAAGTCGGTGGCGGAGTGAATTTTGCTCCTGGATCGGCGGGTAAAATGACTGGCTTTGAATTTTCGCTTGGGACATAGCCAAATTGTCCGGCATTAAGTTCCTGACTACCCAGGGCATTGCTCACCACCACTGTGCCCTTGCTGACATCTACATGCAATCCATCCGGTATTCCATGCCCACAAGATCCTCCTTGACAGTTATTAGCTCCAAAAATGGTACCGCGAATGCCAATGGTAGCCGAAGCAGCAGTAATTCTATATTTATCACGATTGGCACTATGCTTTCCAATGAATCCAGTGATTGCCCTCAAACCCCCTTTAAGAAGGTTAAAGAACGCATTGCTTTTTTCTGGATTTTTATCATCGTAATGAAAATTTTCAACCTTAAATTGAGTATTGGGACGCAGCGTCACTTCGCCATTATCTACAAATTTGATACGTGCATAAGTATTATCCGCAGTAATTAAAGTATCGCCCGAGTTTATTTCGGAACGTGGGGCAAGTATCTTTTTTACTCCATTATCGGTAGTGGCGAGTAATGGACCATTGAGGTGAGTGACCGTACCTACTTCCGTTGCATGCGCTAATCCCGTAGCTCCAAAATAAAAAACAAAATACATTATGGCAATGATTTGTATCACGATTCTGATTATGGATTGATTAATGGTTACAGCGGTGATTCCATCTGCAAGAGTAAATCTTAACATTAGAAATTTACTCCTACTTGAAAATGCAAGAAACGGTCATCCTTCTGTTGTGTTCCTCCCGATTTTAATACTTGCGCGCCATTCATCTCCAAATTTAAGGTTTTACCTATTGTCAGGCGCAGACCAATGCCAGCACTACCAATGGATACACCTCCATTTCCCTGGCTGTACCCCCAACCATGGTCAAGAAAAACAAGCAGGCGACAATTGCTTCCCAGAATTCCCGCACAAAGCTCTGGCGTATAAGATTCCAGATTAATAAAACGTCCACGATCAGTAGCTACATCACGTTCTGGAAAACCACGAACTGCGTTAGATCCCGCTAGACCAATTTGCTCTCCCGGAATTAGTGCTTCATGAGTATATTGACCACTTAATATTCCTCGCAGCAGCCAATTCGACGGCAGCGTGTAATTTAGATTAGCGGTGTAACGCACTCCTGAATAATCCGCAGAAGCATCCGTCGTGGGGCGAGTAATCCGAATGGCGGTAAGAAAATCATTGTCACCACCATGAGCGCCAGCGGGAACATTATGAAAGGCGATGATTGAGAAAGCGGCGGTGAGTGTTGGTAGAGTCCAGGTTCCTGTATAGCCAAAACTTAATGGCAGAACAGTCACAGGATGAACCACTTCAATATTTCCGGGCAATTGAATACCTTGATAGTATCGATAATCTATACCATAACTCAGCCGGTGAAGATAATCATCCTTTCGTCCCAAGTCTTGATTATAGCGCACGCCAAAAACTGAACCGCGGCCTGTAATGGGAGAACCATTGATCGAACCAGAATCAACGTCGGAATAGCCGCCAAATAAATCAATTGAGTCTCCAAATTGATAAACGGGAATATGATAGCCAATTCCATAAATACTTACGCCAGGGCCATCAGAAGATGTTGTGTATTGAAGATTAAGAATCTGATCTAGGTTAGCGATGTTAGCGTGTTGAAAAGAAATGCCGTAATGAGCGCGACCACTTTGCGGCGTCCCAGTGTTATCCAGGCTCAAGCCAATTCGCCATGGCTTCTCATCTTGCACCTTGATCCGCGCATCTACCAAATCATCTTTTTCGGTGGCTTGCATTTCCAGGGTAAGTTTCTTGGCAGGATTTTCATTGGCGGCACGTAAACTTGCCGAAAGGTCGTTAAGGTTAGGAGGCTCACCTTCATGTAAATTTGGAAGGCTCGCGCGCAAATTTTCAGTATTGAAATAACGATTACCCTCTATCTGAACCTCATGAATGCGTGCCTCAATTATAGCTAGACGAACCACGCCACTAGCTAATTCTTGTTCTGGTAGATAAACCTGAGTGGCAGTATAGCCTCGACTATGATAAGTAGACTCTAGGGCTTCCAGGGCATGTTGGACATCACTAAAATCACGAGAGGATCCAGCATAGGGCGCGAGAAGTGATTCCAATTCAATGTTGGACAATAAAGAGTTGCCCTCTACTTGAAAACGAGTGATATCAAAACGCACTACGTCGGGATTTGACTTAGCAGCTACTGATTCCACTTCTTCTTGGGCAATAGAAAGCGGTATTTCAGCACGGAAGATCAAAATAAAGAATAGAATGTATATGCAGGTTTTCATGAATTTCCTAAAACAATCCGTTGCCGAACCTAACTAACACACTTGATGAGTAAGCAAATTAAATTATTAAACATGATATATTAAAAATTTTCATTTAAACCGACACTATCCTGCAAGTGTCGGTTTAAATTTCAAAAATTACTCAACCAATTCATTCTTCTTTTTGGCGCGATCCTCTTTATCCTCTAGTTGTTTACGCTGCTCCGGCGTAAGTATTTGATAAATTTTATTATGCATGGTAGTAACCATTAAAGTCATTTCCGCGATTGTACGCATATTACTTTCCACTAATTCTTTCGCTTTAGTTTCGTCATATTGATCTGAGAGAACTAAATTATGCAGCATCAAATGTCCCTTTTTAATTTCCTTACGTTTTTCGCGTAGTGCAGGTTCTTGAGAATGAACTAATTCATATATTTTGTCGTTTTGCGTTTCGGTCAATTTTATTCCACGAAGAAAAGGAGGAAATTGACCGCTAAACATACCAATACCACCCATGCCCATCATCGGACCCATCATTGGATTCATGCCAGGCTTACCGTGTTTCCCATTCATCATTTTGCAATGAGCCGGATCGCCATCCGGCTCCGGATCTGCGTTGGTAATTGATGGAATTCCCAAAGTAATGGTTCCTGCGATCAGTAATGGCGTAACGAAATGTTTGAAATTTTGCATAGTATTTTTCATCAGTGTCTCCGAGAAACCTCACCTTTTTAGGGCGGGTAGAAAAGAAGATGGTTTTGCAACCGTTCAGTAAAAATGCCGGTCTTTTCCGGCTGTCAGTCTTTAACGGAACTGGTGATGGAAAACCTTTAACGGTTATCGCTCCCCTCGCTAATGTTGCAACGCAACTTTGCAAGTGTTTCAAATTTCATAGATAAACGTACTCATTATGATAATTCACTGCTTCAAACTTTATATGTATTCATAATATATATGTTTAGATATATTTTAATCTATTACAAACTACTTAATCGCACCTCCTTAGCATGAATACCAGGCTCTCTCGCACAATTCTGATGATTGACTTAAATGCGAATTCAGAGTTAAGGTTGGACCTTATATATCTTGTGGTTCTATATCAATAAAAATTATATCTATATTAGAAAAGACACTATTTCAAAGATTTTAGAAATTACGCAATTGAACTTTAATTATTTGATTTCGCTAAAAAGCCAATAAAGGTTCATCTTTTGCTACCGATTGAAAATGTTGAACCTATTTTTTCAACTGCATAACTCCTAAGATTTAGCAAATTAAGCTCTGAATTCGCACGTAAGGTCCAATTAATTTTAGTGAGTGAAGTCAGGCCTGTTCGTTTTTTGCGCGATGTAATGCCGCGATTAGTTCCGCTTCGCCTCTGGATAAACCAAAAGTATTTACCAGTTGTTCCACATTCGCGCCCTGGTGGGCAAGACGAATAGCTGCGCCATAAGAAGTTTCGCCAGGATCGCCGGTATGAAGCTGTTCATCTTGGCGACGGGTAATTTGGCGGAGGCGTTGTTCCATGGCTTCCAGACGACCTTCAATAGTGCGCGTGTACTTTTCCATGCGTTTTTCCAAATGTCGTTCTCGAACCTGATCGCGCTCCAACGCGTCGGCCTGGCAAGCCGAGAGTACCGCTATGTCACCTTGTAAAACCCGCAAATAGGTTTCAACTTCCCGGGAGTGGTTAATGGCACGGCGGACAGTCAGCCACAAAAAAGCTCCCCCAGCTAGGGACAGAATGGTAACGCATAGGGTAATTAACCACAAAAGAAACACGAGCTATCTTTAACGGAAGGTTGAGTTATAAAAATTAGCAAGAAGTCCCACGGTTTTAACCGTAGATGAATCGCATACAAATCATTTTTGATTTTCAATCATAAGCTACCGTCATGCCAGAATTTGGATGCTCTTTAAATATGCGGCTGCCTAGAGAAGTCCCAGGCGTACTATTTTGCGTGGAACGTAGTGGAGTCATCGACCCTAACCCAGGTTGCTTGATATGACCCTTGAATCGAGTGCGTTTTTTAAGGTCGTCGTAGAGTGTTACTCTCGGCATTCTGATTCTCGTGGCATCATCAGGTATCCAACGAATTGATTCGTAGAAATGTCAAATCCCACCGACTTCTGACCACTCATCGTCGCTTAAGAGCTTGTTTAGATCGACAAGGATCAGTAGGACATCGCCGCGACTCGATACTCCCAGAATATAACGAGAAGTCTCCTCGTTACCAACGTTGGGCGCAGTCTCAATCTCGGAAGCGCGCAGATCCACCACTTCAGCCACACTATCCACCAAGATGCCGACTACCTGCTTTTCAGCTTCGATAATAACAATGCGCGAAGCATCATCCGGTTCGCGCTGGGCTAAATTAAAGCGCCGCCGCGCGTCGATGACAGTCACAACATTGCCCCGCAGATTAATGATACCCAAAACATAATCCGGAGAGCCGGGAACCGGAGCAATTTCGGTTACTCGCAAAACTTCCTGTACCTGCATTACATTAATTCCATAAGCTTCGTTATCCAGACGAAAAGTAACCCAGCGTAAGATGGGATCCTTGGCAGTCTCGGTGGTGGTATTCATTTGTTATTTAACTCCTTGAAAAATAAACCTTTGTGGATGAATTTACAGCAAATATACTTTTACAAAAATTAGCGAGAAAACCTAATAAGCAGGGAGTTTTCATCATTGTCCCCGAGATACCTCTAGCTTTAGCCATAGAACAAGGGGGGGGACGATTTTAGTGGGAAAAACCGTCAGTCAAAAAATTGGTCTTTCCCGGCTGTCAGCCCTTATGGGCCTGGTGACGTAAGCCTTCGGGGCGAACTCCAAAAAGTGTCAATCCTCCAGGCGTCCTGCCTTCAATAGCCGTACCAGTGAGGGAACCTCCAAGAGCGCGCAAAGACGTTCCTTAACAGTACCCGCGAGCCAGGGTCGCCGTCCACGTTCTCCACGCCAGCGCACCTCGTCGGGCTTCAGGGAAACTACCTGATCGACACTATCGCAAGCAAGGCCGAACCGTCCGCCACCCAGTACGACTAGATAGCGTGGATTAGAGCGACTGCGCGTTGCCTCCAGGAGGTTTTCGGGAACAAACAGTTCAATGCTGTCGATCACGATAAGGTTCGCGTCACGATGGCGGATAACCCCTAAACCCCAAGGAGGAAGACCGGGAACGGCCACAAGCCTTTCTGGGTAACGTAAAATGCCGTTAAGTTCGACCAGGGGTACCGCGACGGTAAGACCCGCAACCTGGAATAGTAATGTTTGAAACGGCTCGGAGGGGATCGAAACAGAGGGTATTTGAACTGATGCCGGCGCTGGCGTCTGAATGGTGGTCGGTATTGGAGCAGCCGTCGATTTTGTCTTTATCTCTGGTTCGGCACGTAATTCGAGATCGCGGGAGCGGATGGGCACTGCGACTGCGCCTCCAGTGGCATCCACCGGCACTGGAATCGCAACGCGGGACAACGCATTCGTCGCGGCAGGAACGCTAAGTGCGCGGTCGGAAGCAACCTCGGCGGTTGGCGGCGTCTCCCGCAGCAAGGCATCCAGATACAGTCCTAGCGCCTGTTCGGGATTGGCAAGGTCCAGCAGTACGGTAGCCATTATCCCACTCCTAAATCTTTCCGACTTTGTACTCTAAATGATAATTGAATGGGTGTCCGATTTTTAATGCGATAAGCCGAGAACCGGACAAACTCGTAGATCCTCTTCGCCAATGTTGGAAAGGCTTTTTACACTGAACGCACCGACCGTTTCCGGTCTTTTAACGCACAGCGACAGAGCAGGGGACTTGAGGAGCATCCCAGGGTGTCATGACCCAACCAACGTAGTGGAGTAACATTCCACTGAGGCTAATCAACCAGTTACCCTTGCAAGTCACCCCACAAGCCCCTCGATCCCGAAGGGTCGAGGGGGTGATTGACTTTTCAATACCCGAAAGGTTTTATTCCGCAAAGAATTGCTTACGGAAACCGCATACTTTATCCAATAACAACAAATTAATTATATCTGCAAAATTTCAGTAATGTCAAACTGTTGGCTATTTTTGAACTACTACATTAATGTAGAATTTATTACTAACTGTAAGTAATGATTAACAAATCAGATACTATACGTGAGCCCTCTTTGTCGAGGGAGAAAAATTTTCGGTTCGTGGCCGCGCTGTGCCATGAATTGTTTCAAGGACATTAAAAAGTTCCCGATACGCGGCTGCCCCAGGACTGGGCCGTGTCATATGGCTTAACACCCCGCCTGCCGGACCCATTTCTCGCAGCTGGGTATCCACCGGAATCACGCCTTCCCATACCCGTCCGGGAATTTCACCAAGCGGTACGGACGGACCGAGTGGATTCGAAGATCGCAAAGTTTCAAGGGTGTCTCGAGAAATACGGGTCCGTCGGTCATAAAAGGTCGGGACCACAAGGCATGGTAATGGCGGACGTCGAGTGCGATTAAGCATTGACAGGGTACGTGTCATTCGTTCTAGGCCGTGCAGTGCTAGGGGTTCGGTTTGAACCGGCACAATTAAATAGTCAGCCGCCGCCAGTGCATTAATCATCAACACTCCAAGCATTGGCGGACAATCCACTAAAACTCGATCATAACGCCCCAGGCTACTTGCCAAGGCTCGGGCCAGAACCAGGCCCATTCCTTCACGGACACTGAGCTGGCGGTCCAGGGTTGCCAGGGCGGTGGTGGCCGGCAGCAAGGACAATCCGGTTGTGCCCGTCGGACGAGCCAAGTTAGCTGGTAATACGTTTCCATTGGCGGCGGCTTGAAACAGTGTATAGGAACTCGGATGCAGATTTTCTGTCTCAAGCCCAAAATAAGCACTGAGTGATCCATGGGGGTCAAAATCTACAAGAAGGACAGCCTCGCCACGATCCACCGCCCAAGCGGCGAGCATAACCGCCGTTGTCGTCTTTCCCACTCCACCCTTTTGATTGGCTACGGTCCAAACGATCATCAATTCCTCGACTCGGTTAATTCGTTTTTCCGCCTGACGTGATTCAGGGCTGATCGGAATGCGCGGCAAGGATATGCAATACCACCCTGCGGTTTTTGTTGCGTCCCTCGGGTGTCGAATTATCAGCCATGGGACGGTGTTCTCCATACCCAACTGCCGACATCCGTTCGGGATTTACACCAAGTTTATTGAATAAATGAACCACGCTCGCCGCACGCCCTGCCGATAATTCCCAATTTGATGGATAACTAACAGAACTGATTGGTTTATCATCAGTGAATCCACCTACCTGGATCGAATTTGGAAAATTTTTTAAAATTTCAGCTAAATCAGTCAGGATTGGTAACGCATTTCGCTCCAGGGAAGTGCTCCCACTCGGAAAGAGGATGCTTGTCTTGATTTCGACTTCCAGCCAAAGTTTATCCCGTCGCACGCCGATGAGATCTTTTTTGATGAAATCCGCGAGGCTCTTCTCAATCTTATCGGAGATAAGGTTGAGATCCTGTTGGTCGGCGGTTTCATTTTCATTCTGGATGATTTTTGGAATCCTGGATAACTCAGGTTTTTCTTCTCCGATCTGAATCGGTTTTATGCTTCTCGGCACTGAATGAAAAGCGGCACCCATGGAATTAAAAAGCACCTGATACTTTCCTTCGTTCACGGACGAGATAGCGTACATCACTACGAAAAAAGCGAACAGCAAAGTGATGAAGTCCGCGTATGAGACTAACCAGCGTTCATGATTTTCGTGCTCTTCGGCGTGTTTCTTGCGGCGTGTAGTAGAGTGAGACGCTTTCCCAGAGGCGTGTGGTCCGCCACGATTGGTAATCACCTTCACTCCCGCCAATGGTGGGGTAACCGATTTTGGATCCGTGGTGCTGGCTTGCGTCTGCAATCTGAATTCCTCGGGCGATATTTCCGGGCGTTCGCGGTTTTCAGGTTCGCCAAGGCGTTCAGGGATTTCTTCATTCATTAATCGAAATTCGGCACGAAAACCTCTGGCTTCAGCCATGATGAGGAAGCGCCGTCCTCCTGTTGTTTTGACTTTGAAATGAAAAGTTGCCAGTCTGTCCCGGCGGTGAGGTAATTTATTCTATGATGTACCCCATCAATTTAATCTCTATTACCCGGAGATTAGTACCTTCGGCGATTCCGATCAGCCCCTCAACGACCATCTGACGGGCTTCGGTCTGGGTCCGAACCACAGATTTGAGTTTATTGGCGATGGGCAGGAAGAGCAAATTCGCGCAGCCCACACCGTAAATGGTAGCTACGAAGGAGGTGGCGATTCCAGGGCCTAGCGTGCCTGGATTGGCTAAATTGTTCATCACATGAATGAGTCCTAGCACCGCGCCAAGGATTCCGATTGTTGGACTGTAGCCCCCCATGCTTTCAAACACTTTCGCGGCACGCAAGTCACGTTCCTCGCGAAGATCCATGTCGAGTTCCAATATTGAGCGGATCAACCCAGGTTCTACGCCATCGACCAGGAGTTGCAAGCCTTTTTTAACAAAAGGATCCCGCTCGGAATCAGAGGCATTCTCAAGACCCAACAGACCGCCCTTGCGGACGGCGGCACCCCATTTCATCAACATTGCCACCATAGCCCGTTGTGGACCTGGCGGAGAACGAAAAATCCAAGGAAGCAAATGGAGGGAATGGATGAATACCGCCAGGGGAGACTGGAGCATCACCGCTCCACTGGTGCCACCAAGCACAATAAAAGCTGCGGGAAGGTTGACCAGGGTACTAAGATGCCCGCCTTCTAGGATTTGTCCTACCAGGATACCGCCGATTCCCAACAAGAGTCCCGCGATAGTCAAGGTATCCATGCGCTGACTACCTTAAAGTACCCGCGACCAGGGCGGGGCCAATTTCTGACAGCGACAACACCTGATCCGCGAGTCCCGCTTCGATAACCGCCATGGGCATCCCATAAACCACGCAAGTTGCTTCATTTTGAACCCAAATCGTAGAATTTCCCTGTTTCAGCAGCCGTGCGCCCTCCCGACCGTCGGCACCCATCCCGGTTAGGATCAGTGCTAATACTTGACCTGGAAAAGCCCGCGAGGCAGAAGCGAGGGTTACGTCGATACACGGCCGGTAGTGTAGGCCAGGATCCGATTCTCGCACCAAAACTTTTATTCCATGTTCGTCAAGAATCATCTGTTTGCCGCCTGGAGCGAGCAAGGCCGCGCCGCGCGTAAGAGGATCGCCATTTTGAGCTTCGCTCACTCGCACCTGGCAAAGTTGGTCCAGGCGCGCAGCGAAGGTTGGAGTAAAGGTCGCGGGCATGTGCTGTACCAATAACAACGGTAATGGAAAGGAAGCCGGTAGCCGGGCCAAAATCTCTTGCAGAGCCAATGGACCTCCGGTGGAAGCGCCAATAACCACCAGTCGATAATCATGACGAAGACGCAGCAAGGTTGAAGTTGAATATAACGAGGCCAGAACTGGTGTTGGGACGGCTTTTTGTAGGAAAAATTGCCCGGCCGTTTGCTGCCGGATCCCGCGCATTGCAAGCAAATACACCCTTTGCTGGAGTTCAGTCAATGCCCGTTCGCGTTCATCGGCAATGTCTTCGAATCGTTTAGGCAGAAAATCCATTGCTCCGGCGTCCAGAGCATCAAGAGTTGCCTTGGCTCCCTCGCTGGTCAATGAAGAAAACATCAAAATTGGAGTAGGATGGCGGCGCATAATTTCCCGTACCGCCGCGATTCCATCCATCACGGGCATTTCCACGTCCATGGTTACTACGTCTGGCCGTAAGGCAAGCACCTGGTCCACCGCCTCGCGTCCATTACTGGCGCTTCCCACTACTCGAATCAAGGGATCGGCGATAAGAATTTCGGTGAGACGTCGCCGAAAAAAACCGGAGTCGTCCACCACCAGGACCCTTGCGGGCATAATTCGATCTCCTTGCTTATAGGTTGATTTCAGATTTCAATCCTAATAAATGAGCCTTGCTTACCCGTAGCAATCCCTAATAGCTTGTATAAAAACCACCATACTGTACTTCTTTAATAATTTTAATCTCTATTCGGATCTACTTTAATTATTTTTTAGCCAATAAGATGATTATTGCTTTTTGACAATCCCACGAATAAATTCGTAGGATTTTTAATAACCTCAACAAGAAACAGAATGCTGGAGTAAAAGTGACACTGCATAAAAATCACCAGATGCCCGCGAGAGAGCCACCCTGGCTTTAGCCGGGCAGGGAGGAAAGCGGGCGGTTTTCAGAATTAGGAGCCGGTCT
>CAUYTW010000145.1 GCA_963575715.1 Gammaproteobacteria bacterium
GATGGTTCATTGTTGTATTTTAACGCAATTGTTTGTCAACTGCGTAACTCCTAATAAATAACTCCTAATCTATTTAAATGGTTGGTTATTCATGCCCAGCCCGTTGGGCTGGGCTGAGGAGGGATCTCGGCCCTTTGGGTTACACTCCAGCCGAAGTCAACTACGCTGGCAGGCTGGAATTCGAGCTGGAATTATCTTTATTACATTTATTAAAATTGCCGAATACAATTCACCGTGGCAATGCCAAAATCTTGACATAGCGACATACCTTCGTCGGTAAAGCCGCCAAGCGATAAAAAAGCAGGCAAGAGGTGCTCATTGTGATAAATTTTTTGATAGGAGCGCACCTTATCCTGAAAATCGCGTATGACCTGTACACCTGTTTTCTGTTCGGTCTTTTTGACCTCTATCAGTACCGTACGTCCGCACTCCGAATATGCCACAATATCAATTTCCGTATTTTTTCCGTCTTCGCGTTGCACGTGGAAACGCTCCTTAACTGAGATAATATTCAGACGTGTCGTGTCGACAACCTGATCGAAAAATTCATGCAAGCCAAAGCGTTTGCGGCTGCGCATGGCGGTGGCCAAGAGATGCTCCGCTACTTTACCGGATAGATTGTTTAATCTGCCTTGAAGGCTACGATTGGTTAAGGTCAATTGCGCAATGCGTTGCTCAAGCTCTGGCTTGAAATCTGGCTCGAAACCTTGAATTTCTTCTTCAAAGCGATGTCGTAAGATGAGATTCAAACTACCATCGTTCAAACCACGAAAATGAATATCCGAATTACCCCGTTCGATCATATCGGACTCAGCTAAAATGACTAATTTTTTCTGCAAGCTATCGATATCGGAATCAAGATGCAAGACATCTTTGAGTTCTTTTGGTGTCCAATATCGCTCATTATATTTGCTCAAGTGTAACAATAACTGCTTGGTCTCTCGGCCATTGAGTCGTTCCATGCTGATCATTATGTACTCATTCCAAGTACCAGACATCTCGGATTCGCGAGAGGAGACCTCGCGTTCCACAGCGGCAATGACCCCTTCTGAGGTAGTCAGATCTTTGGCATCGTAATAATTGCGAAACAGACATGCGATAAAAAACGGATCCGACATGCAAAGCTCATTGATTTGCGCGGCCGTCTCGTTCGTAATCGGTTCGTCATATACTTCCGCGTATTTGTAGACCGCCTGCAACCCTTCATCCGGGGTCAAATAGGGAGCCATGTTGGTTCGAGTTAAACGTCCACCTTTGAGGTATTTCCCAAGAATTTTAATTAACAGACCGGGATAGGAACCTGTCACCAACATCGGTGCCAATTTTGATTCTGATAGCGAGAGATAACTGCCTGCCATGCTTTCAATTGGTTTTGTTTGATAGTGTTGGTCTGGGTATACAAATTGGGTGATATTTTGAAATTCATCCAAAATAACTACAAAGCGTAAATCATACTCGGCGGCAAAACGGTGAGGTGCAGAACTCGCCGTTTTCCATAGCAAATCATGATGCTTTCCTTCGCGAATAAACTCGGCATCTTTGAAAAGTAATTTTATAGAGTTTTTTATACCATAGGCTCTTATTTCATCCAAAGAAATTGGCGTTGTTACCAGAGAGGGGTCCCGCTCTAAAAACGAAATATATTGGGAGACGAAGGCACAATAATAATCAATGGAGAAGTCAGGTAACCACATCTCTTTTTCAGGAATATCCAAATAAAACGGGATCACCGCACCGTTTTCGCTCCACAAACGATTAAAAATTCGCTGAATAAATGCGGTTTTACCGCTCTTGCGGCGTGCAGCAATAACTCTTGATTGAGCGAGTCGCGCAGGGATTCGTTCCAACCAGTTATTGATCAATTTAAATTCTTGTTCTCGACCGATAAACAGCTCAGGATCCCCAATTTTTTCTGGTAATGGGTATTGCATCGCTTTTTCTCCAAACACCGACTATTTGTTTCAGGATACCCTGATCTATTTGTTTTAGATGATTCTTGGCTTTGAACAAAGATACAAAGATACCCAGATACACGGTTTTCAAAAATAGCTTTCAAGGGTTCCTTTGCGACGCGTATCGAGCGTCACACAATGAAAACCGCCACCGAGTGTTCGGGCGTGACGCATCGCCAATGGAATGCAATCGATGCCATATTTTTCGAGCAGCCGGATCAACGCCATCTGATTTTTGTCCACTACGGCAAGTGTCGGATTGATCATCAGCAAATTCAGTCCGATCCATTCCGATGCACATCCACGATGGCCTCCGCCACTGAAGCCAATATCGACCACGTCGGAAAAATAGATGGTATCCCAGCTTTTCAGGATTGGCGGCAGATTGTCCGAATTGACTCGGGCACCGTTTACCATTATCAAGCCAGGTCGGAGGGGAATCAGGGTCGTGTCGATGTGGGTATGTTTGTAGATATGGCGACACGAGTGCACACGGTAGGTTTCGCCCAGCGTGTTTTGCAGCCACGAGAGGCCGGCGTCATTGCCGGTATTGGAAATCAGGAACAGAATGTCGCGTCCTAACCGCAATACGTTGGCCGCATCGAATACCACCTCGGTGTTTTTGAGGCATTCATGATCCGGATTATCAAGATCGAATAGCTCATCGGCCAGTACCGGACGCGGGGCGGCAATCCAGCGGCAGCCGTTTTCCATAACCTTCGGCATGAGGTGATGGTAGGCCTGCGCTTCAAGTAAACGGGCACGCATGGGAGACGGGGATTCAATGATGGTGTCGCCGATGGCGAGCAGAATGTCCCGTGGGCAATAGTTGAACAGGCCTTCTGTTTTCCAAAGGGGCGTAACTACTGGCAGGCTGTGGTCCGTTACCTGTGGACGTCTGACGGAAATCCCGAGTTTCTGGAAGGTGTCCGCCAACAATGCCAGGTCTTCCTCGGCCTCTTCCACGATCCAGTCGGCGAACTTTCCAGTGGGCACCTCGTCCACCGCGCACTCTCCATAAAATGTGGCATGAAAACTTCGGTCGTAAGGTGGGAACTGCGCGTTGTGTGCAATGCCGACAATAATTTCCTCCAGCGGGTCCCATTCATTGTGTACGTTAATTTTCAAAGATTTTATCCTCATTCCTCATCCAGCATTTCCGGCGCCCCCTGGCTTGAGCCATGGGGAGAAAGCGCCGTCCTCCTGTTAGTTGACTTTGATTTTGAAGTAGAAGTTGCCGGTCTT
>CAUYTW010000146.1 GCA_963575715.1 Gammaproteobacteria bacterium
CGTCACTTACACCGCCGGCGATGGCAATCTTGTTCTGACCGGAAATAACTGGAGCCTGACGATTCCGGCGGGTAACGCACTGACGGACAACACCTATCCAGTCACCGCGACGGTTACTGACACTGCGGGCAATGTCAGCTCCGATACCACCACCAATGAGCTAATAGTTATTACTCCGACGCTTATACCGGAACCAACACCAACACCAACGCCTGAACCGACACCGACTCCGATACCGACTCCGACACCAACCCCGGAACCAACACCAACGCCGGAGCCGACTCCAACGCCTACACCGGAGCCGACACCTGCACCCACTCCAACGCCTACACCTGAACCGACCCCAACGCCAGAACCAACTCCGACTCCGACGCCAACGCCGGAACCAATCGCCATTGATACGGTCACTCCCAATACACCTAATTCATCTCCCGCTGCTCAGACAGGCTCATCATCCAATAATGTACCCGGTCAGCCTCAATCTTCAGCAACCACTCCTCCTGAATCAGAATCTACCGTTCCAAATAACAACCCGATTCCAGGTATTGGGCTATCTGTCATTGATGAAGAACCGTCTGTATCTAATATTCCTGGGAATATTTCGCCTCCAGAGAATGAACCACAAACCACCGCAGGATTCCCGATCCCAGTGCTTGATGATGCCAATTCAGCGGGTCATGAATTGCGCGTAGAAAGAAATATTCCCGATGTTTTAGTGCCCAACAGCGCCAGTGGATTTGAATCAGTGATTCCGGTGGATACCTTCGTGCATACCGACCAGAGCGCTACGGTCACACTCAGTGCAGTAATGGTAGATGGATCGCCGCTTCCCGGCTGGCTGAATTTCAACGCGGAAACCGGAACCTTGAAAGGTAAACCGCCAGAGGGATTTCAGGGAGAATTGACGGTTAAAATCATTGCCCGCGATGATTCCGGTCGTCAGGCGGAAACTATTACACGCATCATCAATGGGACTGCTGCCGGACAATCTTTCGCAAATGAATCCTCGCGGGAAACGGTTGAGAAATCCGACATCCATGAATTGGAGGGTCAAGCTCGTCTGGAGGGAGAATCCAGGACCACCGCTGGTTTCGCCATTCCGGTGATGGAAAAATTGGATGCTGCTGGTGGCCACGAATTGCGACTGGAAAGAAATATTCCCGATCAAAGTTTCTCGAACGATACCAGAGAAATCATGTATGTGGTGCCGGCGGACACTTTTGTGCATACCGATCAGAATGCAACGGTCGAGCTTGTAGTAACCATGGTGGATGGTTCATCGCTTCCTGACTGGCTGCATTTTGACGCCAAAAAAGGAGAATTTAAGGGTCAGCCACCTGAAGGATTCCAAGGAGAATTGCTCATCAAGGTTGTTGCTAGGGATGATGCCGGACGCCATGCGGAAACCATCGTGCGTATTCGATTGGTTAAAAAAGTTGATGAAATTTCTTTCAACGGCAAGGCTGGATTAACCGAACAATTCAAACGCGGTGGAGTGTTCGCCTGGCAGGCGGAAAGAAATCGCTTGGTGCAACAGGCGCGCTTGGCGGGTCTGAAAAATGGTGCCTTAAAGGCAGCTTAAGGTAATCATGCCATTTTCCGAACTATCACTACTGTCGCCGGAGGCTCTTACTCTTGCCACCCTGGTATATCTCACGCGGCGTGCGCGCGAGGCGCGGGATACCGCTGAACTGGCTTTTATCGCCGTCAATGAAACTCATGGACTTGCTTCTTACCGACAGGCGGTATTGTGGCTCAGGCGAAAAGGGGTTGTGGCCTTGTCGGGAGTTGTATCACCCGAGGCCAATGCTCCTTACGTGCAGTGGCTGAATCGGATTTCCCGTCACCTGGAGCAATTCACCAGCCAGCCTCACGTTGTGCTGGCCAGCAACCTGCCTGTCCAGGAGCGCGAGGAATGGGGAGAATGGTTGCCTGAACACGCGGTTTGGGTGCCGTTGCCCGCAGTAGATTGGCGTTTCGCCGGTGGCGCGCTACTCTTGGTGCGCGAGCAATCCTGGAGCGAGGAAGAATTGGTATTCCTCGCCGAGTGGGCGGCGGTGTACTCTCATGCCTACGCGCTCAAGGAAAAATCCTTTTTTTTGGGGCGTCGCTGGCAAACCGAAAAAAAAAATTCCGTCTTTGGTGGAATTTTTCCCTGGGCACGTCTGGGGATAATCATCATCACAGTGAGCGCGCTTTTCCTACCCGTGCGTCTTACCGTATTGGCTCCCGCTGAATTGATTCCCCTTCATCCTGCGGTTATCCGCGCGCCCCTAGATGGCGTGGTGGATCGTTTGTTGGTCGTCCCCAATCAAACCGTGGAGAAAAATCAACCTTTACTCGAATTTGACCGGATCAGTATCCAGAATCGTCACCAGGTTGCCGTACTGGCGTTGGCTTCTGTTCAGACGGAATATCGTCAAAAAGCCCAGCAGGCGTTGAACGATCCGGTCAGTAAATCCCAACTGGCCGCGTTACAAGGACAACTCGCCGAAAAGGAAGCCGATGTCGCGTATCTTCAGACCATCAATCAACGTGGTGTGGTGCTGTCTCCCGACAAAGGCATAGTTTTGTTTGATGACCCAAATGGATGGATGGGAAAGCCAGTGGTCACGGGAGAACGTATCATGATGGTGGCCAATGAACAGGCGGTGGAAGTCGAGGCCTGGCTTTCGCCGGCGGATGCCATTCCCCTCGCGTCAGGGGCGCGGATCACGCTCTTTCTCAATACCGATCCACTGGTACCACTGGAAGCATCTCTCTACTACGTGGCCTACGAGGCTCAACAACGCCCTGATGGTCATTATGCCTACCGGGTACGCGCACAATTGACGCAACAAGGAATTTCGCCACGTATTGGTCTCAAGGGTACGGCCAAACTGGAGGGAGAAGAGGCCAGTCTCGCTTATTGGATTATGCGTAGACCTTTAGCGGGTATCCGTACATGGCTGGGTTGGTGACATTTTGATAACCACGAATCAATTCTTGGGTTCGTTTATCAAAAGCCTGGGGTTTACATATTAGTAGGAGTTACGCAGCTTAATTTTAACCGTTTGGTTCTATTAGAAAATTACGAAATAGTCATTTTTTGTAATCGATTAAAAATTAGGAGTTACGCAGTTGGAAGAGCTGGTAATACGTAAAGAGGGTTCGCTAAATA
>CAUYTW010000147.1 GCA_963575715.1 Gammaproteobacteria bacterium
AAATTCCCCGGCATACCTGGTTACTGGAAGCGGTGATCGAAAAGCTCGACCGAGAGGCTATTTAATAGATGGTAATTCAGATAAACCAAGTTCCAACAGGAATGAATTGTGTTTCATTGTTGCTTTTTGGATAGTATCTTCGATTTTTACCAATTCGGCATGAATCTCATCAAGTTTGATCTCCTCTTCTGAAATGGCGGTGCTGATGTAGCGCGAAATGTTTAGGTTATATCCTTCCTCAATAATTCGCTCCATCGAGATTCTTTTTGAATATCTATTGAATATGTCATGGATTTAATCACTTTATAATGGCTTTGCTATAGCCCTTACCGCGTAGGCGTTCATGTCGCTGTCCTATTCAAGTTTCCAAAGGACAGTCCCTGACGGTTCGCCGCCTGACGGTATGGTGGCCGATTCAGCGGGTAGGGCTAGCAGTCTTGGGGGTGCGTCTTACGGTTCGGTGACCGGCTTACCACCGCCCCCGCTGCCACCCAATGGCCGGTTTGGGCTGCCCCCTATTCTGACTTACGCGGGTTGGAACGAAGTGGAAACCCCGCGCAGTCATATCTCACATATCTACAGGCGGAATAATTCTTATGGTTCAAAGTCTTAAGTGGAATATACTGACAGGTAGCGGACATATACTTACAGGTAGCGGACATTGTTAGGAATAGGGTATTTATGTTTATGGGCCACAAACTGAACGTATGACATGGGCTTTGTTACCCTGTAACACATAAGGTAAAACTTGATTCCCTTCAAGTTTTCGTAGCACGAAAAATCCTTGAACCCCGGGCCTGACTGTATGGGGGCCGGTTTCTTGGGCTGCCCCTTCAGCATATCCGACGCGGGGTGTAGCGTAGCGGAACCCCCGCGCAGCCATCTCCACGCCTTTTTTATGGTCACAGGCTGTGACTATCCCTGTGACTTTCTCTGTGACTTTGCTGCTGACCGCTTCTCCACGCTTTTTTGGGTTGTCGGCGGTAACTTTCTCGGCAACCTTTTTTAGGGTCGCTAGTGGCGACTATCCCGGCTACTTGCTTGTCTACCGCGTGTAGCTGTTCTAATGCTTCTTTTATCCAAAAAATGATGCAAGGTAGGTGCGAACCAACTCCTCCGGCTTCTCCTCATGTCCGTCAGTCAGGCCAAAAACTGTCGCTTAATACTTGCAGGACAGCCCAAGGGCATTCCGCCGGGAATGCTTCCAATTCCTTGTTTGTTTCCCTTGCGGCTATTAGTATGGCGTCGCTGTAGCCGTCTGCTAGGTGTTCCCCTATGGCCGGTTTTAGGCCGGGGTTCTGTCGCAATACCCGCGTCACTTTTTGGCGTTGTTCTTTTATGGTGAACCGCCAACTATTCCCGCGCCGTTCGGGTTGGTTTTGCCACTTGAGAAGGTGCGCCAATAATACCGCCAACCGATTAGTTAGTTCCCGTCGTTCGCTTGCGCCCATACTTTCTAGTTCTTCTATTAAGTGTTCATAGTCCGCTTCCATATAGCGCCCTTGTTTTAATAGTGCCGCCTGTTCTTGTGTCCAAGAATAGAAGTCTGTTTCATGGGTGTTCATAATGGCTTTAGTCTTCTATGGGGCTGTCCAAGAAAGTCTTAATACGGGCTGCAAGTTCCGGGGTTACTGACTTGGAACGGTTCAATACCTTGGATATTTGCCCCTGCGATAGCTTGAATTGCTTCCCAAGTCTCTCTTGATTCCAACCCCTGTCCCGGTACGCCGCGCCTAGTTTGTCCGCTGTTTCTTTGTCCAAGGGTTCGCCCTTTTCAATAGGGGCTTTTTCAATGCGCGTCTTTCGCCTTTTCTGTGTATTGGACAGCCCCACGGGTTCCTTAATGGGTTGTCCTACTTTGGCCGCCGCTTCCATTGTTGTCATGGTAACCGTTCCGCCCAACCACAATTCCACCCAACCCCGCCCCCGGTTATTGGGTTCCGATGCTTACAGTCCAATTTCAAGTCAAGCAAGTCCTGCATGGCTGTGGTTATTTCCTGCATTATGGGTTCCTTTTCCTGCCCCCGCCTTCCTATACCTTTCATAGCTAACAGTTCGTCCATTGTAATATCAACCGTTGACTTGAATGGAAACAGCCCTTATTGTTTTTATCCCCGAGTTTCGTCAGCACATAGGCCGCTAGTTGGGAATGTAGCGGACTAAACCGTTTAACCACCGCCCATAGTTTCGGGGCTTCCCTGTCCCTAGTGTCTATCGTCGCCCGGAAGGTTGAATCATATCCTGCAATGTGAAGTTGAATCTTTACAGGGCTTCCGTCAAATTGGTTTGCTTCCCAACCACCTTCTAAGAATTGTGTGTCCTTTCCACCATTGGCAACACAAACCAACCCATAATTTAATGGCGGATTGTTTGGCGCGTCAGCTTCGTCTTTACTACCCGGGAATGGGTTTGGTGAATGTGGAATGGTAGGTTTTTTTTGTTCTGTTTTTGGTAATTCCCAACCTTCAATAGTAATACTTCCACTTATCGGTGTGGTTACAACACTTACACTCCAATTGCAAATTACACTTGCAATTGCCCTTTGCGTTGTGGCTACAACACTTCGTGTGTAAGAGGAGGTTGGGTTTTCATTATCCTCTTGTGGTTCAATAATAACCTTTTGCATAAATTATTCCCCCCTTTCCGCCTGCCACTTCCGCCAATCCCGTTTCAAGTTACCACCACTGAATTCCGCGCCCCATTTTGTCCGCCACCCCTTCCCGTTGAATTGCTTGGCTATCGCTTCGTCGGACAGCCCCTGTGCCTTCAACCTGTCGAATTCCTGCATAAGGGCCGCGTGGTTGGGCGTGTTATCGGGTACCGCTTCGACTTGGCAAGCCACGGTATCCGGTACCGCTTCCGGGGCCTTGGGCGTGGGCTTCGTCTTGTCCGCCATGCAATCGCACAATAGTGCCTTAACCGCCCGCCCCAGCCAGGGTTCCCCGCCCAAGTCCGCTATGGTTTCCGCTTCCGTAGGGGTAACCCAAAGGGTTAGGCGCTTCCAGCCTTCAGCCTTCCGGCGGTCCATAAGTCTTTGTTGTCTTGCCCGTTCTACTGCCGGGTTGGCTTTGTATAGCTAAAGCACCATAAAATGAACATGCCATACCACAGATCCTGCTGGTGGTT